>JBAPNK010000038.1:0-5284 GCA_049279095.1 Minisyncoccia bacterium | reverse complement strand
CCTTAGGCCCGACTAACCCTTGGCTGATTGACATTACCAAGGAAACCTTGATCTTTCGACGTGCGTTGTTCTCAAACGCATTGCGGTTACTTGTGCCAACATTCTTACTTCCAAACGCTCCACGGGCCCTCACGAGTCCCGCTTCACCGCAGATTGGAACACTCTCCTACCACTCCGACCTCCCGAAGGCGTCGGAGTCCTCAAATTCGGTAATATACTTAGCCCCAATTATTTTCGATGCAAAATCTCTAGATGAGTGAGCTGTTACGCTATCTTTAAAGGATGGCTGCTTCTAAGCCAACCTCCTCATTGTTTAAGAAATCTCACCTTCTTGTCTTACACTTAGCATATATTTAGGGACCTTATTTTGAGATCCGGGCTGTTTCCCTTTTGGCTAATGGAGCTTCGCCCCCATAGCCTAACTGCCGCGCTCTGGTCTCTGGTATTCGGAGTTTGATAGGTTTAGCGGCCTTTCGGTCTGTCCAAACCTTCCAGTGCTCTACCCCCAGAGAAAACACGCGACGCTAGCCCTAAAGCTATTTCGGAGAGAACCAGCTATTACAGGGTTCGATTAGCTTTTCACTCCTTACCACAAGTCATCCGAAGACGTTGTACGATCTACCGGTTCGGTCCTCCATTCGGCTTTCGCCGGACTTCAACCTGCTCATGGCAAGCTCACCCTGCTTCGGGTCTTATGCATGATACTATTTCCCGCCGTCGCATAAAGCTATGGCGGGCGATGCGCGCTATTAACACTCGGTTTCCCTTTGGCTCTGTCGTTTTAGCCGACTTCGCCAGCAACATGCATAAACTCGTTGGCTCATTCTTCAATAGGCACGCTGTCGCAGATATAAATACCTGCTTCAACTCCTTGTAGACATACGGTTTCAGGTCTATTTCACCGCCCTAATCGGGCTGCTTTTCACCTTTCCCTCACGGTACTAGTTCACTATCGATCTTTAAGAATATTTAGCCTTAGCGGTTAGTTCCGCTGGATTCCCCCCGGCCATTCATGTCCTGGGGTACTCAAGAATAACAATAAAAGAGATAAATTATTTTCGCTCACGGGACTATCACCTTCTGCGGTGTTGCTTTCCAGCAACTTAAGCTAATAACTTATTTTTTTACTCTCCTTTAACTGAATAAAAATTGTCATCTTACAACCCCCTAGTATTGCTACTAGAGTTTGGGCTTCTTCCTTTTCGCTCGCCGCTACTAGGGAAATGCATATTTGTTTCTACTCCTCCTGGTACTGAGATGTTTCACTTCCCAGGGTGCGCTCTTTTATCATAAAGATAAAAATTGTCGAGGTTTACTCGACAGGGTTTCCCCATTCGGAAATCTCCGGATCAAAGGTTGCTAGGCACCTCCCCGAAGCTTATCGCAACAATGCTGCGTCCTTCATCGCTTCTTAAAGTCAAGGCATCCACCGTACGCCCTTAAATTTCCTGTTAAGAAATTTGAAAACCACATTTTTTAAACCAAAAATTTAACAGAATATTCTTTTCCGCCGTCGCTAAAGCTATGGCGGACAGGCACGACCGCTCGTCCCTGAATATTTTATTTTTGGTTTTTCCTGTCTGGGATGAAAAGACCCTTCACCTCACCCCAACCCCTCTCCTTATAAAGGCGAGGGGCGGAATCAAGTTCTGAACCGCCCGACAGAAATTTAGTTTTCAAATGTCATTCGTCCTGATTTTTCAACAAAAAAACCGCCTTTCGGGCGGGTCTAACAGACAAAAGAAAGTCTGCTCTAACGCCGCCTTCTTAAACTGTTTCTTGTGTTTATCATACTGATGAATAGATACTATATCAAAGCAAAAAATATGTCAAATTTTTTCTGTTAACATCTTTTTTTTATCTAATGTTTCTTTATCTTTCCTTTCTTTTACTTTTTTTAACCTTTCTGTAATATAGTTAGTTTCTCCTTTTCTTATTTTTTCCAAAGTCTCTAAATCAAATTCTTGGTCAGGTTTTTGATCAAAATTCATAAAATTTATTTTATTTTAACTTTAATAATTTCGACTAAGCTAAAACTTTTTCTTCTAATACCTCAATTCTTTTGTCGTGATTCATAACAGTATCATTTAAATCGTCAAATTTTTCATTTAATTCTTTGAAATTATCTCTTGTCTCTATCTTGAAAGACTTTAAATCCGTCTCGATGTTATTAAAATGAGTATTAGTGTCAAGCTTGAAAAGTTCTAAATCTTTTTTTGCGCCCGCAAACCCGAATTCCATATCTTTCCTCATGCCCTTAAACCCATTGGCAACCATTGCCGCCAAGTCGTCGATCGTTATATCTTTTTTTTCTTCTACATTATCATCCATATGGTCATTGTATCTAAAGCAAAAAAGATGTCAACCCATGGAAACTGGGAACAAATATTATTCACCCTTTAGGGTCTTTTCTAAGATATCTAATTGTGCCAATAAAAGGGTTTTTAAATCTTTTTTTACTCCAACACCCCCAAACCAACCATTTTCTATTAGATCCCTAAAACCATGTACATTTCCAATCGCAATTTCACATCTACTTCTAAAAGGAGACTCACCTCACCCTTCGCCCTCCCCTGACAAGGGGAGGGTTAGGGAGGGGTTGAATTCAAAAAAAAGGAAGCCTTGCTTCCTTTTTTTGTCTAGGTCTTTTTGACTAGGTCGGACCTAGTAAGAATTTTTATTACCGGAAGTTTCTTCGCCAAGTTTAGAAAGCAATCGAGAAGCATGTTCTCTGCCGCCCAAACCGAAAGCGAGCGCGCCCGCGAGCGCCAGCATCGCCACGATGCCGGAGAAAAGAATGCTCATATAATCGCCGAGCCCCAACTTGCCGAGCGCGATAATAATCGCGAAAATCCAAACAGCATATTTAGCCACAAGACTCAACGAATGCGCCGATTTCAAATTTACGGATTTTGCCGTGGCCAGCACCATCTTTTCAAGACCTTCGGCGAGTATTGCGGCGATGATCAAAACAAAAGCGGCGATGATCACCTGCGGCAAATATCCCAGCACGCCATTGGTCAAGAAAGAGGAAACATCATACAAACCAACTAAATTAAGCGAAGGCAGAAGAAAGACGATAATCACAAACCAACGCACCACTTGTCCGACAAAATAACCCGTGTCCAGTTTGAGTCCGGCCTTGGTAAGAAAACTTTCCGTTCCGATGGATTTAAAAAAACTGTCTATCTTCAAACTGCGGAAAACTTGTTCGATCGCCCGGGCGATCAAAGAACCCAAAAGCCAGCCAACGATAAAGAAAACAATCGCGATGATAAGCTTGGGAGCGAACTGCACGAAACTCCACCACAAACCCTGTAGCGATTGATTGAATACATCGCCCCAAGAAAGCCAAATATTAGTCATAAATAAAAAATAAAAAAATTAATAAATTTAAGTTTCGACCTTAAAAAATTATAATTCAATTATACCAAATCCTAGCTACTTTTAAAAGTTTGTGTGGATAACTCGCGAGTCTGCAAAAGAATTTCGTGCGGGTAGTCCAGTATATCCCGAACTAATTTGTCATACATATTCAATCGGTAAAGAAATTCCTTCGTGTCAAAAATGGCATAAACCAGCTCCGCGCCGATTTCCGCTTCCAGTTTGCGAATCCCCTCTTCGATTTTTCCTCTCTTCATTTTATCGCCGACGATCAGCAAATCCACCCGACTATCGTCGTTTTTTATGAAAATGCCGGAAATTATCAGAAGTTTGACTCGTCCGGCATTTTTGAAATTATCCAAAATCTTTTCTTTGTTCAAGGTGTCGGAGCGAACCAATAAATCTTCAAACTCGCCGCCATACTTGAAAGCTGAGTTGAAAATCCACTCGGAAGGAACCGAGCCGCGTCTTTTGATGAAATTGACGGAAGCCAATAAATGCAATTCTTTCTGCGCCAAGTTGCCGTTGGCCCGAGTTCTTTTGATTATTTCCTTAGCGGAAAAACCCTTGCCTCGATTCAGCAAAAAGAGCCGCATAATTTTCACCCGCGCCGAATTGCCCAATATTTTTCCCAGAATTTCCATATATGCATTGTAATGCTTTTTCAATAAAAAACAAGCGGAATTAAAAAACCTGCAAGGTCTTGCCTTGCAGGTTTTTCAGTATCTCGTTAAAATAACAAAGCTATTTTAACTCGACTTTTCCTCCCGCTGATTCAATTGATTTTTTGAGAGCTTCGGCTTCAGTTTTCTTCATACCATCTTTCAAGGTTGAAGGCGCAGCGTCCACCAAATCTTTCGCGTCTTTCAAACCAAGACCGAGAACTTCTTTGACGACTTTCATCACCGCGATTTTTTGTTCGCCGGCAGATGCCAAGACAACCGTGAAGGCGTCTTTTTCTTCCTGTGCCTCGCCGGAGCTTCCTGCGGCGGCGGGAGCTGCTACGGCCTGAGCGCTCACACCGAATTTTTCCTCCAGCGCCTTTACTAAAGCGTGCAAGTCCGCCACAGACATCGTTTCTATTTCTTTTATTAGTTTTTCAAATTTTTCCATAATAATAATTAGTTAATTTTTAATTTTTCGACTTCGCTATCGCATCCAACACCACCGCGAACCGCTGAATCGGAGAATTGATCAGATTGACAAATTGCGCATACAAAACTTCTCGGCTTGGAATCATAGCTATCTCCATCATTTTCTCTCCGTTCAAAAACTTGCCTTCAAAAATCCCTCCGATAATATTCAAGAGTCCTTTATGGGCTTTTTGAAAATTATGGATTTCGCGAGCCGAAGCGATGGAATCGTTCGAATATGCGATGGCAACTTCACCAGCCAATTCCGGAATTTCCCCTTCGGCTTTGCCTTTCAATGCGCGAGCCAATAATGTTTTTCGGCCGACTTTATAATTCACTTCTTTCCCGCGAAGCTCTCTTCTTAGTTTCGTTTCATCGCTCACTTTCAAACCATGGAAATTGACAAAGACCAGCGAGGCGGAATTTTTAATCGCAGCCTCCATTTCTTTGATCATTTCCGCTTTTTTTGATTTTAATAACATAATTTTGACAAAATAAAACGGCTTTAATTAGCCGCAAGATTTATCCGCCTTTGGCGGAATATCGACCCACTAAACAGGGATTTTACTGCCCGCCTCCGCTAAAGCTTCGGACGGGTAAACCTGCTTTCTCTGCGGTATTACCAATCTAACACAAAATTTTTATTTTGCAAGCAAATAAGCGCCGAGCAAACCCAAAATTATCATCAATATAAAAACTCCGAGAAGTTTGAAAAAATGTTTGGGCATTAATATGAGTATAACATATTATTGAGTTGTGGCAGAATT
>JBAPNK010000037.1:0-6813 GCA_049279095.1 Minisyncoccia bacterium | reverse complement strand
GATTTATTATTTACTAAAATAAACTGGCAATCTTGAATCTGGAAAATAACCCTTTCGTGACTGTAATCAAAAACAAAGAAGTTGTAGAAGTGGTAAAATTAATGTTTCAGTTAATTTGGAAAAGTCTGCCGGAAAATTAATAATTTTTATTTCTCCGTTAAAACATACCGATCTAAAATCGCTTCAAACATCAAGGGCGCCACGATGGTCGCGTCGGATTCGATGACGAACATCGGTGTTTCTTTGGTCAGTTTGTCCCAAGTTATTTTTTCATTCGGAGTCGCGCCAGAATACGATCCGTAAGAAGTGGTGCTGTCGGAAATTTGACAGAAATAGCCCCAGGGCCGGACCGATTTTTTCAAATCGTATTTTATGGAAGGCACGACGCAAATCGGAAAGTCGCCGGAAATTCCACCGCCAATTTGGAAAAATCCAAGCCCAGCGCCATCTTTCGAGAGCTTCTGGTACTCATCATAAAGATACATCATATATTCCACACCGGTTTTCATCACCGTCGGCTTCACCTCGCCCGATTTGCAATAACCGGCAAAAATATTTCCCATAGTGGAATCTTCCCAGCCCGGCACCACCATCGGCAAATTTTTCTTGGCCGCTTCGATCAGCCAGCAATGTTCCGGATCGCCTTCGTATTTGTCTTTCAGCTCGCCTTCCAAAACAATCTGATAAAAATATTCGTGCGGAAAAAAACGCTCACCGTTTTTTTCCGCATCTTGCCATTTTTTCAGAATAATCGGCTCGATTACCCGAAAAGCTTCTTCTTCCGGAATGGACATATCGGTCACCCGGCGTTCGCCTCTGTTTAAAATATTTTCATCATCCTGCTTGGTGAAATAACGGTAATCCGGATATTCTTTGTAACTGTTGTGCGCGACTAATCTGAAAATGGATTCTTCAATATTGTTGCCGGTGCAAGATATGGCGTGAATTTTATTTTGCTTAATCATCGCCGCGAGAGTGATGCCCATCTGCGCCGAAGACATGGCGCCGGCCATCGCCAGCAACATTCTGCCGCCCTCGTCTAAATGTTTCTTATAAGCGATAGTTGCGTCCTTCATCGCCCGAGAATTAAAATTATGAAATAATTTTTCGAACAAGCCCAAAATTGAGATTTGTTTTTGCATAAATATATTATATATAAAAATAAAATAAAAAGAAAATCAAAATTCAACCCCCTAAATCCCCCTTGTCAGGGGGACTAGAATTCCCCTCTTGAGGGGTGGCTCGCCTGCGAGACGGGGTGGATGCATTTGGTTTCCTCCCCTCCTTGATTAAGGAGGGGTTAGGGGTGGTAATTCTCACTGCCGGCAAGTTTTATTTTCTTTTTTGTCGTGCCAGTTTTTATTAGCATATCTCTGTCGTAAGCATCCAGCTTAGACCAAGTTGTGGAATATTCTTTTACCAAGTCAAGAATTTTTTTTGGATCAAGCGCGATATATTCTGGCAATAAAAACTGAATATCGGCAACGGTTTTCAAAAACTGATCATAATTTTTCAGAATTACTTTTTTGTTGATTGTATAACCTTTCATTAAGTGATCACGAAGTATTTTGGTGGCCCACTTTCTAAAAGAAATAGCTCTTGCAGAATTTGTACGATACCCAACAGCAAGAATCACATCAAGAGAATAATAAGTAACTGGTTTGTCTGAATTTGCAATGTGCATTTTTTGCACATTGCTTTTTTCGTCTATCTCCTTTCCTGTAAAAATATTATTAATGTGTTTGGTTGCAACGGTACGATCAATCCCAAAGACCTCCGCAATCTGCGCCTGTGTCGCCCAAATAGTCTCGCGTGAAAAATCTCCGCGAAACTCAATGGCTCCGGACTTCGCTTGATAAATGACAAGCTTATTTTCTTTGTTATTTTTTGTAATTTTTATATTTTTCTTCATAACACTTTTATTTTAACATATTTTACCTAAAACTTGTATTTTAATTCCAATTATGCAATACTATACGTATGCTTTTAGTCGCCAAGATTCTGCCCTACGCGCAGATTATTCTGTCGGTCATATTAGTCACGGCTGTTTTGCTCCAGCAATCCGCCGCCGGTCTAGGTGGAGCTTTGGGCGGCGATGACGCCGGGACTTTTCACCACACTCGCCGGGGCTTTGAAAAGTTTCTTTTTTATTTGTCCATCGTTTGCGGGATTCTTTTTGCTTTATTTGCATTATTGTCTATAATAATAAAAGCGCAGGGATAGTTTTTCTATTGTTTCTAAAAATCGTATGAGTAGTTTCAAATTGCCTACCAAAGACCAACTAAATTCTGTTCTCAACATCTTCTCTAAAAAGGAGCGCGTATTTTTTTTCGCGTTGGTGATAATATTTTTTTTAAGCACAATCGCGATTTTGGAAAGCATCAATAAATCTTTAATGGTCAGCATTCCCGCCCGCGGCGGTTCGATTTCGGAAGGCATTATCGGGACTCCGCGTTTTATAAACCCGATCTTGGCAAATTCGCCGGCTGATCTGGATATGGTTTCTCTGATTTATTCCGGTCTGATGAGAAAAAACTCGGATGGAACTTTGACTCCGGATTTGGCCAAAAGCTACATAATGTCGCAGGACGGCTTGTCGTACATTTTCACTCTAAAAGACAAAATCTATTTTCAGGACGGGCATCCGGTAACCGCCGATGATGTTGTTTGGACCATCAACGAAGCCAAGGATATGACTATTCAAAGTCCGCGCGCAGTGGATTGGAACGGCGTCAGTGTCGCCAAGATAGACGACAAAACGGTGAAGTTCTCGTTGAAGCAACCCTATCCGTCGTTTTTGGAAAATGCGACCTTGGGCATTATGCCAAGATATTTATGGAACAATTCTCCGATTGAACTTAACAGTGCGAACACCAACCCGATCGGCTCCGGACCTTATATGGTAAAAAGCTCGGTGAAAGAATCATCCGGGATGATTGATTCTTTCACCTTGGCGCCGTTTAAAAAATTCGCGCTAGGCGAACCGTATGTCGGAAAACTAAATTTGTATTTTTATTCAAATGAAAATGATCTGATAAACGCGCTCGAAAACGGAACGGTAGATCAAATAAGCTCAATCGCGCCCCTGAATGCGGAAATTTTAAAAGAAAGAAATTATCAAATAAAATCTTCCGTCTTGCCGAGAATTTTCGGGCTTTTTTTCAACCAAAATGTCAACAATCTTTTTACCGACAAAATTATCACCAATGCCATCGACCAAACAATCGACAAAGATAAGATAGTGCGAGAAGTGCTTTTCGGCTACGGAATCGCGATTGACGGTCCGATACCGCCCGATATGCTGACCGACCAAAATTCGGAAAACAACGACATCGGAATTTCCGCCGACCAGATTCTGCAAAAAACTGAGAGTAGTTTGACGAAAGACGGCTGGGTCAAGGGGACGGACGGATTTTTACAAAAAACAATCGCTGATAAAAATAAAAAGAAAACAGTCACAACTTTAGAATTTTCCATTTCCACCGGAGACGCTCCGGAACTGGTGAAAACCGCCGAACTGATTAAGCAAGACTTGGCGCAAATAGGAATGAAAGTCGACATAAAAACTTTTGAAGTCGGCAATTTAAATCAAGAAGTGATTCGTCCGCGCAATTATGACGCTCTTTTATTCGGAGAAATCATTAATCAGGAGTCCGATTTGTATGCTTTTTGGCATTCTTCCCAAAGGAAAGACCCGGGGCTGAATGTGGCCTCGTATACCAACGCCAAAGTGGATAAGCTTTTGGAAAACGCGGCGACCACAATAGACGCAACACAGCGAGCCGCGAAATACGCCCAAATCGAAAACATGATCAAAGAAGATATGCCGGCAGTTTTCTTGTATAGCCCGAATTTCATTTATGTAGTTTCGCCAAATGTGAAAGGTCTGTCGATTGACCACATCACAACACCTTCGGATCGTTTTGCCGATGTGTACCAATGGTACACAAAGACAGAGGATGTATGGAAAATGTTTGCGCCGACACATTAGGTCGGCGTCCCGATCCTAAAAGGCGTCGGGAGAAAATATTCGCCAATTAATAATTAAAAAAATAAAAATGCTAAAAAAAACCAGATTGTCTTTCAGCGCCATCAGCGTTGATCCCAAAAAAAATGAACCGAAAATTCCCGCTCGGCCGGATAGCCGTTTTGAAGCTCCGGAAATAAAAAGACATCAAAAAAGTTCCACTTATCAATACACCAAAAAACGATTCGGGCAAAATAAAAGTTCCCGTTCTTTTGGCGCGAAAAATCAATATCAAAATACCGGCAGCGCAAAAATTCCGCCACCCGAACATGGAGTAATCCGCATCATTCCCTTGGGCGGCGTGGAAGAAATCGGTAAAAATATGACGGCTATTGAAATCGGCGAAGACATTATCGTCATCGATGCTGGAATGCATTTTTCCACAGAAGCCACGCCGGGCGTGGATTATGTGATTCCGAACACCACCTACTTGGAAGAACGGAAAGAAAAAATCCGCGCGCTTTTCATCACCCACGGACATTTGGACCATATCGGCGGCGTACCCCTGGTGCTCTCGCGCATCGGCAATCCGCCCGTTTATTCCCGCAAACTTTCTGTTTTAATGATGCGCAAAAGGCAGGAAGAATTTCCGCATTTGCCGAAGATGAAAGAAAATATTGTGGAAAAAGACGAAGTGGTGACTTGCGGAAAAATCCGAGTTCATTTTTTCGGCGTGACGCATACCATTCCGGATTCAATGGGCATCATCATAGAAACCGAGCACGGCTGGATCGTTACGCCCGGCGATTACAAACTCGACCAAGTCGACGGCATAGTTTCCGCCGAAGAGGAAAAAGAATATTCCATTTTTGACAAAGCCAAAGTCTTGCTCTTGCTGACCGATTCCACCAACATCGAAAACGAAGGCTTTTCTTTGCCGGAAGTAAAAGTGCATCAAGGATTGGAAAACTTGATTCGCAAAGTGCCGGGCCGAATGATTATCGCCGCTTTCGCTTCGCATATCACTCGCTTGGCTTTCATCGTTAAGCTCGCCGAATCTCTCGGCAAGAAAATAGTGCTGGACGGCCGTTCTATGAAAACTAATATCGATGTGGCAATCGAAGCCGGACTTTTCACTCCGAAAAAAGGCACAATTATTCCCATCGAAGAATCGGACAATTATCCGCCCAACAAAGTTGTCATCTTGATGACCGGCGCGCAAGGCGAAGAATTTGCTTCACTTAATCGCGCCGCCAACAAATCGCACACCAAATTTAAACTCCGCAAAGGAGACACGATTATACTTTCTGCTTCGATCATTCCGGGCAATGAATTGAAAGTCCAAAAGATGAAAGACGGTTTAACCAGACAAGGAGTAAAAATTATCAGCTATCGCACCGCCGGCGAAGATTTTGTGCACGCGACCGGTCACGGCAACCAGGAAGACATTAAATGGCTGCACCGCAAAACTCATCCGAAATTTTTCATTCCAATTCACGGGAATCATTCTTTCCTGGAAAGACACAAAGAGCTCGCAATGGAACTTGGCATGAGCGAGGAAAATATCGTGGTGCCGGATAACGGTTCCATTATTGAAATCTCCGCCGATGGACAAAAAATAAATCTGCGAAAAGAAAAAGCTCCTAGCGGACCAATGCTGGTGGACGGCACTTCCATTTCCGACACGCAGGATGTCGTCATCCGCGACCGCCAAATGCTTTCGCAAGACGGGATGTTCGTCATTATCGCGCTCGTTGATCAAAAAACCGGCAAGTTAAAAAAATCGCCGGATCTTATTTCCCGAGGTTTTGTGTATCTCAAAGAAAACCAGGAACTTCTGCGCCAAGTCCGAATCATTATTAAAAAATCGGTGGAAGACGCCGCCAGCAAAATGCCAGCCCGCAGTGCTTTCAGCACAGCTGATGCAGGCGGGCCCTTGCTGGATTTTGACATTATCAAAGCCAACTTGGGCGAAAATATTTCCAAATTCCTGTATCAAAAAACCGCCAAGAGACCTTTGGTCATACCGGTAATTTTGAGCGTATAGAAAAATGCAAATCAACCGAAAAATAATATACTATGCCGAATTCTTGTATTCCATTCCCATCTCGCTAGCCTACTTTATAAATTCCAGTTTTATTGCCTCCTTTACCAATGAGAAATTGGTCGGTCTTGTTTATTCTCTGGGAGCGATAATTTCAATCTTGGCGCTTGTTTACGCTTCAAAAATATTTAGGAAACTTGGCGGATATAAATTCCTGCTTTTGATAACTTTCCTGGACGCTTTGTCTTTCCTGATACTCGCTCTGACTAAAAACACTTGGAGCATAGTCCTAGTTTTCATTTTGGGCATTTCTCTAAATACTTTGATTGTATTTTCACTTGATGAAATTTTAAAAATATTTTCCAAAGACTCGGTCACCGGCAAAATCCGAGGCATTTACATAATGCTCTCTAACCTTCCGCTCATTCTAGTGGAACTATTAATGTATATGACAATTTTGGGAAAGTTTTCCTATAGCCAGATTTATTTCATATGTTTTTTAACCATGATAATTTTCTTCATAACGACATTTTTAACTTTAAAAAAAATACCGGACCCGAATTATGACCGAAAAAATATTTTGAAATACATACCGGAATTTTTTAAAAATGAAAATCTGTTTCGCGCCTTTAATTTTACTTTTTTGCTGCAATTTTTCTACTGCTCTATGGTGGTCTATACTCCGATTTATTTATCAGCCTATTTAGGTTTTTCCTGGAAAGAAATTGGCTTTATTTTCGCCATCATGCTCATCCCATTTTTATTTCTGCCGATTAGTTTAGGAGTGTACGCGGACCATATC
>JBAPNK010000036.1:0-3066 GCA_049279095.1 Minisyncoccia bacterium | reverse complement strand
GAATATACGCGCTCAAGAATGAAGATTTATATAAAAATAAGCCCTTGCTTCTAAATGTGAATTTATCCACTAAAATTTGCCAAGATAAAAACGGGAATTCTTATAAATTATATTCACTTGATGAAGCTATTAAAGAATTTTCGAAGGAGAATGAAAATATTAAAGAGCGGCTAAACTATTCTTGGGAAGAATTGAAAAAACAATATTGTGAAACTGAAGTTGATTATGAAGTAAGAAAAGAAGATGAATTTAGCACTTTTCTGAGACTATTTTTAGATTGGAAAAGAAGTTTTAATATTGATGGCAAAGAAGTTGTAGATGTAAAAGTTATAAGCTCTGGCGGTCCTGATGTTGAGTTAATATTCTCCGGTGGAACAAAACAAAAATTAGAATTAGAGCATTCCTGGAATAATTATTTAGATCACGGACATAATACCAATAATGCGTTTAGTAATGTTTGGATTTTTGCGGAAGAAGAATTTGATTTTGAAAAGCTAAAGAAGCTATTTAGCAAACAGAAAGAAGAAAATCATAATCGTATTCCTGATGTATTTCTAGCGGTTGATAAAAAGGGGAATAGGCATGCTTATAGAATAAACTGGGAAACAGAGACATATCAAGAAATTGAATTAAAATTCTAAAGATTATTTTTTATTTTGAAAGTTTTTACTCCTTTTATATTTTTTAGACGCTCTTTCATTATTTTGAAATAATCTGAATCGTTTTCAATGTTAATTGAATCTCTTTTTAATTCATCAGCGACTTCTGCCAATGTTCCGCTGCCAGCAAAACAATCCAAAATTAAATCTTTTTCGTTAGTAAAAATTTTTACCAAATGCGACAAAACCTTTTTTGGTTTCTGGGTTGGGTGAGAAGTCCTTTCGTGTCCCATACAAATTGGAGTTTGAATGAAGTTGTGCATTTCATTTTGTTTTGAAAAATTGAAAGTGTAAGATATTTTTTTATTGTCAAAACCGTTAGTTGCCCATAAAATAGCTTCACAGGACGACAAAAATCCATTTTTTCTTATTTGTGGCGCAGGATTAGTTTTGTGCCATATCATAGTTCCATGATGCTTAAAACCTAATTTTTCATAAATTCTTTTTATATCACTTACATATTCCAACTTTGAAAAAATTAAAAGATTTCCGTTTTCTTTTAAAATCGGTTTAATGAGTTTTATCCATTCTGCCGTAAAATCCAAATATTCATCATTGGTAAAATAATCCCATTTGCCAAAATCCGAAGAGCGCGCTTTTCTGCCTTTTAAAATTTTCGTGTTTTTGTTTGCAGTATTATACGGCGGGTCAACTATAACAGCGTCAACCTTAGTTTTCATTTTTGATAAAACTTTTAAAGCATCGCCTAAAATTAAATAATGTTTTTGCATGTAGTTTGGTTAATTCTCTCAACAGCCTTTTTAAAATAATCATGGTCTAACTCAGCACCCAAATATTGTCTACCATATTTTTTTGCAACTACAGCAGTTGTTCCTGATCCTAGAAATGGATCAAATACAATACTATCAGGATTAGATGTTGCCGAAATAACTCTTTCTAGGAGCCATTCCGGTTTTTGAGTTGGATGAATTCTTTTTCCGCCAGCTGTTTTTCCCTTTGTCCACATTGACCGCATTTGCTTTCCGCCATTTAACTTCTTCATTATATCATAATTAAATATATTCCCTTTTCCTTTTCTTGCCCAAATAAAATTTTCGTGATCAGCGACAAATCTTGTGCAAGACAGGTTGGGTGTTGCGTCAGATTTATGCCAAAGAATCTCATTCAAAATCTCAAAACCCAATTTTTTCATTAAATAACCCGTTAAGTAAATATTATGATATGAACCCGCCACCCAAATAGACCCATTTTTTTTAAGAATTCTGAAACATTCCGCTAACCATTTTTTTGTAAACTCTTCAAATTCTAAGTCGGAGTAATGATCCCATTGTCCTTTATTGGTATTTAAATCTGCGCCGCCGGATTTTATAAATTTCATTTTGAAATTACTTCCGCTTAAATTATATGGCGGGTCTGCAAAAATAAGATCAATCGAATTGTCTCTTATGTCTTTAGCTAATTCAAGACAATCTATATTATAAATTTGATTTATTCTATGTTGTTTTGTTAAAAAAATACTTTCTGAATTATTTTCAACTTTTTGCTTCTCTCTTTCTAAGAGGCTATTTTTATTAGGAATCTTGCTTAGAGCATTTGGATTTCTAATAATTTTTTCTACAATACCTCTAATTTCCACTTCTGTCCTATAGAAAGGTAAGAAATTTTGATTGGCTGGTTGCAATCTTATTCTGTCTTTTTCATGGTAAATCCTTTTTAGAGTAGTTTGATTGTCGTCGATAATAGCAACAACCATTTTACCGTCGTCTGCCGTGGTCTGTGATCTAATAACAACAATATCTCCATCAAAAACTCCATCATCAATCATACTATCACCCACAGCTTTCAGCGCGTAGCATTTTTCGGGTGACCTTATTTCATTTTCCGGTATTGTTATAAATCCGCTAAATGTTTCTATTGCTTCAATTGCCGGACCTGCCGCAATATTTCCTAGAATTGGAATTCTAATTGTTTTGTTAATAGGCAGAACACTAATTGCTCTATGTTGGCTTTCTTGTTTTGAAAGGTATCCTTTATTTTTTAATTGCTGAATATAGTAATGCGCCGTAGAAACTGAAGCAAGTTTAAATTTTCCTTGAATTTCTTCCAAAGTAGGGGAATACTTATGTTTTTTCTGAGATTTTTCTATAAAATCCAGGACCTTCTGTTGTTTTTTTGTAATCATAATGATATTATAGAAAATATATAGAAACTTTGCAAAGCCGAGTTATCCACATAAGTTGTTGCTTTTTTAAGACAGACAAAACTAATGAAGGAAATTGATGGAATTATTTAAAAACAAAGAAGACCGAATTGAATTTCTGTTTGAGTTGTATAAAAAATACAAATAATCAAAAATAGCCTTAAAATACTCATTTTAATAGGTTATCCACAAAATTTTGTAGAAAAGCTTGCAATTTTGGCTGTTGTCTGCTAACCTATAGTTAGT
>JBAPNK010000035.1:0-3221 GCA_049279095.1 Minisyncoccia bacterium | reverse complement strand
AGGGTCGTCACAATTGCAATATACCACCTTGCCACGAAATTGATCTTTGTAGTGCTTAAGCTCTTTTTCAATATCAACAAGCTGAGTATAGAATTCGTCTTTCTTTGCAGCGTTGGCTTTGTGTAAGTTTTTATTTGAAGATTTGTTTGCCATAATTTTATTTCAAAAGCTCATTGCTTAAAACACCTATTTATTTCTGATTCGTTCATTGGATTTTAATGCTAAAAGGCCGCTTATTAACCTCTGCCAGAGTTCTTAGCGTCGCTTGAACTGAAAGATTATCGCTCGACAGAAGCACTAACCGATTATCGAGTTTATCTAACAACGGACTTAAAAATTCATCTGCCCAGGAAGGCGATAGCGTTAGCACTCCGGAGAAATCTATCTCCAATATTTCATTTTCGGGAAACTCTCGCAAGGTCGGCTGAAACGCCTTAAAGGCCTCACCGCCCAACTCTCGAGACATTAATGTTTTGCCAAATTTTTCTAATTGTAATTTCATATATTTTTATTATAATATTAAAATTCTATTTTTGCCAAACATCCTTGCACAGAATGCTCTCCGCGCGTAACATTGAATACTTTATCAAATCCTCTTAAACGCACTTCCGCATCTCCACTGGTAAAAAACAAACTTATTGGCCGTTCCATAACAACCTCTCTGACGGATTTAAGTCCATTGCCACGTTTTTCCGGCGCGCGCCCGGAAACAAATTCGGTAAATGCCACTCTCACCGCCGCCACATGATTTTGAAGTTCTGGACGAACTTGACGTAATGTTTCCAATATTCCCAATCCTCGATCGGCTAGCACAATAATTCTTTTTTCTAGATCATAACCAAAAAAAATTCCTGCTGTATTCGGCCACTTTCCCAAGTTATGAGCAAATGAATTGTCTCCAATTTCTCCGGCAATTAAAACAATCAAAGAATACAATTTTTCAAACCCGGGTTTTTGCATAAGCGCCATTTCCATTTTCGTCAATCTTGCGTTAAAAATCGAACTCGTCCCGCAATAAAAAGTACCCGGGAATTCAACGCCGTTTTCTATCCATTCGGAGGCAAACTTAAAAAGATCGCTGGCAAATATCTCCAAATCCTTTTCTTTATAGTATCGGTGAGTGCCGCCTTCTTTTTTAATTGCCACCAGTTTACCATTTTCATCCCAGCGACGAAGAGTATTTAAAGAAACTCCCAAGTATTCAGCCGCTTGGCTAATTGTTAATAATTTTTCTTCCATATGGCTATAATAACATAACATCCAAATCTACACAAGTATCGCTCAAATCTACCCAAAAATATGGCAATCTACTCATTTATAACCCATAACTCCCCATTAAAAGCCCCAAAATTATTTTTTCTCATCTTGATCGTTCGGAAAATTATTCAAAAAATTCTGCAAACTGAAAGCTTTTTGCAGCGCCTCGCGACCTACATTTCCACACTGGGTCCATAAAAACTTCTAAATAGATTTTCCGCTTTTGTCTCACTAATTTTACTTATAGAATTTTGTATAATCTTGTTTCCCATAATTTTATTTCAAAAGCATAAATTTCTACAACCCGCTCAGTTGACTATTTAATTCTCGTTCAAGCGTCGCCGAAAAATCTCTTATTATTCCCTGCTGGTCAATTGGCAAAAAAGCGCCGAGTTCGTTTTTAAAATTAATTTTCTTTGCCTCGTCAACAATAAAATCTTTTATGGCGGCAAGTTTCTTTTTTTGTTCCGGAGAAAGCCTCCCTTGGCGCATAATAATATAAAGATCGTAAAAATCACGCGGCTTTTTTCGTTCAACCAGCGCGCCAAAAATCTTTTCATCAATCAATTCATTTTGCGGCAAGTGAATAATCGTATAAGTGGGAACAAAATTATTTGAAATGCTGTCTATCTCGCCTTTAATGTTTTGGTCGCTATGCGATTGAATATTTATTTCTACGCTAACTGGCGAATATTCAAACATGCGGAATGTGGCGACGCCAAAATATCCTCCGCTTGTAGGACCTATCTTGTCTCCGATTTCCACTTTAATGCCTGCCCGCTCCATCTCCACCAGAACATGGGAAAAAAGTCCTTCAACGAATGATTTCACTTCATGCTCGGCAATGTTGAAAAGAGAGAAGTCCAAATCTTCAGAAAACCGCGGACTGCCATACACAATACGGAGAGCGGTGCCGCCCTTAAAAAGAAGTTTTTCCGAATTTGGCAATTTATATAGTTCTCCCAAAAAAATATGCTGAAAATATTCTCGAACCACATTCGGAAATATGCCCATTTGGTACTGCCTGCTTAATTTTTCCAATGTTTCTAAAGATATCATTGCAATGTTGTTTTTATTATACCTGAAAGTTTTTTATTACCAAACAATAAAGCGTATTTTTTTGCTTTAGTGGAATTAATTTTTTCTTTATTAAAACGAGAAATCGGTTTTTGCCCACTCATTAATCGCAGATAATTTGTATCCACAAAAGCTTTTTCGGCATCCGCAATATTAAAGCTAAGATTTTTCTGTTTTTGAATTTCATATCCGGTATAGGCAACCTTTTTAATTTTTCGATACGAAAAAACTTTTCCTAACGCCTCAAATCGGCGCGTAGCTTTGGTGGTCACAGAAGTAATTTCGTAAACTGTTTCCGGAATAATTCCATGATATGATAATGCAAATTCAAGCGATATATAAGATGGAGTATAAAGTTTATTGGCAACATATACATCGGGTGGTAAAGTATCGGGAAAAACATAAAATCCTTTTTTAAGTTGTAGTATAAATCCTTGTTTTTTATATCTGTAGAGCAAGGCGGATGCGGCAACGGCAGACACTCCAAAAAGCGCGCGAATATCGCTTGCGCTAAATATATATAACTTTTTACCCTTTATTTTTAAGGCAAAAAGTGTCTGATTCACCAATTTGACCATATTGTCAATTTACCAAAACATATTCAAATAGTCAATAATAACTGTGTATAACTTTTAAACTCAAATATGTCGTTTGCGTCTGCGCTTTATTTCTGTTATATTTATTTAGGTTTTGAGCGTGTAGTTCAGTATAGGACGCTACGGAGATGACCTTTTAAAATATTGTTTGAGCGTGTAGTTCAGTGGTAGAACGCTGTCCTGATAAGACAGAGGTCGATGGTTCGATCCCATCCACGCTCACAAAAGTGAACTCCCCGGGCATCCAGCGAAAAAATTGGCGACTCCTCCGGCGTAATGTCGGGCGAATGA
>JBAPNK010000034.1:0-2077 GCA_049279095.1 Minisyncoccia bacterium | reverse complement strand
GCCAACTTGATTTTTCTGTGTCGTCCGAAACAACGGAAAGTATTTTAAAAAATTCAGATTTAATTAAAAAAATTTCCGACGAAAGAATTCGCGATGAGTTTGAAAAAATAATTATGTCCAAAAATTCGGCTGGTGGAATTGTAATGTTGCAAAAATTTAAAATGCTCTCAAATATAATTCCGGAACTGGAAGAGGGGATTGGGTGCGAACAAGGAGGCGAACATATTTATGATGTTTGGAATCATTTATTGCATGCGTTGCAACATGCGGCGGATAAAAATTGGCCTTTGGAAATAAGGCTCGCAGCGCTTTTTCATGATATCGGAAAACCAAAATCTAGGAGATTAGGAGAAAAGAAAAAATACACTTTTTATGGTCATGAAGTTGTCAGTACTAGGATGGCAAAAAAAATAATGGAGCGATTAAAATTTCCAAAAAAAGAAATTGAATTAGTGGAAAAATTGGTGCGTAATCATATGTTTTTTTCAGACACGGAGTTGATTACACTATCGGCGGTGCGCCGTATTGTGACTAAAGTTGGGGTTGAAAATATTTGGGATTTAATGAAGGTTCGAGAATGCGACCGAGTAGGAATGAAGAAAAAAGAAGCGCCTTATCGTTTGCGAAAATATTTCGCCATGATTGAAGAAGCGTTACGCGATCCGATTTCCGTCGGACAATTGAAAATAAATGGGGAATTTATGATCAAAGAATTAAATATTAAGCCTGGTCCAAGAATGGGATGGATTTTAAGCGCGCTCTTGGAAGAAGTTTTGGACGCGCCGGAGAAAAATACCGTGGAACATTTGTCGGGGTTGGCGAAATCGCTGGATATGTTGGGCGACGAAGAACTGAAAACTCTCGGCTTGCGCGGAAAAGAAAAAAAAGAAGAATTGGAAGAAAAAGAAGTTGCCAAGCTGCACGAAAAACACGGGGTGGAAAAATAGCTTGACAAGTTTATACCATTATATATACTTGAGTATATGGATACAACAATGTTAATAAAAACTAAAAAAGACCTTAAGGTGCAAGCCCAAAATTTGGCTAGAGAAATGGGACTTCCTTTGAGTACCTTGGTAAATAATTATCTTAGGAATTTTATTATTGAACGGCAGGTTGTATTCAACGCGCCGATGCCGAATAAAAAAACTCAAGCAATTATTGATGCCGCCAGAAAAGAATATAAGGTCGGAAAGTCTTTTGGTCCCTTTTATTCCGCAGAAGAAATGATAAAAAGTTTAAATTCATAAAAAATGAAAATCGAATATTCTCATTCTTTTAAAAAAGATTACAAAAAACTTACTTCTAAGTTGCGTTCCAAGTTTGACGAGAGACTCATTTTGTTTCAAGAACATCAATTTAGTCCGTTGCTAAACAATCATTATATTCATTATCCTTATGATGGTTGTCGAAGTATAAATATTAGTGGTGATATTCGTGCTTTATATGAAATTATTAATGATAGTGAAGTATTTTTCATCCACATAGGATCTCATAGCGAGCTTTACAAATAAATTAGTAAATTTCCTGATTGTAGCAAGTTTCGCAATACACTATCTCCGGTCGGTCGGGGGAGTAGCTGGTCTCGAATTCGTTTTCACATTTGCTTTCTCCATGAATATGATTTGTTTTTTCACACATACAGGTTCGATGCCAGAAATTCGGCAAATTCCTTTCTTTAAAAAGCTCAAAATATCTCGTATTGGAACATTTGGTTGGTAGGGGAATATTCCACTTTCTGTACATATTTAATTCATTTTGGGTTATTTTGAAAGCTTTTGTGCATTTATGATTTTGCGCCTCTTTTTTATTTTTATCCCAAGTTTCGCATAAAATAATTTCGGAAAGAATTGAATCGTCGGTTTGGCCTATCGTCTCTGGTAATTCCTTCCAACTTTTGGTCGGCACATAACTTTTTTCTTCAGTATCATCCCACAAATATCCCAGTTCGTCCGCCTTCTCTTCGTTAATCGGCACATATTCTTGCGCCAAAGTTTCATTGTATGCGTGTGAGGAAAGTTCAAATGGGAAAAATTCTCCGTATTTGTAAATTCTGCTTTTTTTATCCACATACGGC
>JBAPNK010000033.1:0-4817 GCA_049279095.1 Minisyncoccia bacterium | reverse complement strand
GGCTATATGAATATGAGCAGTTATGCGTATCGCATCAAGCCGGAGGTGGAGAGGCTGGCGAAAAAACAAGTGACGATTACGAGCTTGGTGGTTTCTTTGTCGCGTCTGCGGAAAGAAATTCAAAAAGCCAAACCGCTGATAGTAGATGTGCCTATCACAAATATCACCACCAAGTTGCCGCTTTCGGAAATTTCTTATGAAAATACAAAAGCAGTTATTGAAAAATTGGAGTCATTTCATAAAAATATTTCGGTGTCCCAGGAAGATTTTTTTACAACGACCAGAGGCACCAAAGAAATTAATATTATTTGTTCAGCGCACTTGGAAAATAAAATTTTGAAACATTTCAAAATAAAGCCAAAATGGATCAATCACAATTTTGCGGCCATTGGGATTTCTTACGGTCCGGAAGTTTTCGATCGGCCGAATATTTTCTTTTCTCTGCTTTCTGTAACAGCTCGCGCTCGCATAAATATAGAAGAATTAATTTCCACGCCTACTGAATTTATTTTTATTGTGGCCGAAAAAGACTTCGGTCGGACGGTGGCTTTGTTTTCCGAATTGCATCGGGAGACCAACGAATGATATAATAAATAGATGAAAATCTACATTGGCGCGGATCATACCGGTTTTGAAATAAAAGAAAAATTAAAAACATATTTAAGCGAGCTTGGGCTGGGTTATGAAGTTGTTGACAAAGGCGCTTCTAAGTATGATGAAAATGACGATTATCCCGATTTTATAAAGCCAGTAGCGGAGGCTGTTGCGCAAGACAAACAAAGCAGGGGAATTATTTTAGGCGGTTCCGGGCAGGGCGAAGCTATGTGCGCCAATAAAATATCCGGCGTTCGCGCGGCGGTTTTTTATGGCGAAGTAATGCCCTTAGATTCTATCGATGTAAAAGGCGACAAAAGTAATGACCCTTTTGAAATGATTTTATTGGAAAGACAACACAACGACGCGAATATTTTATCGCTTGGCGTGCGATTTCTTTCTTTTGATGAAATTAAATTTGCCGTGGAACTTTTTTTGAAAACCGAATTTTCCGGAGAAGAGAGACATGTGCGTCGTATTAAAAAACTAGAACCTAGCAACTAAAACCTAGAACCTAATTAAAATGGCTGAAATAATCCCCGCAATTTTAGAAAAAGATTTTGGCGAGATAAAAAATAAGTTGACCTTTTTGCGTTCTCGGGCAAAATGCGTCCAAATCGATTTTTGCGATGGTGTTTTTGTGAAAAATCAGACATGGCCCTTTGCGACGGGGGGTTTTGAAGATTATGATTTTACAAAAATTTTAAATGAAGAAGAAGGTTTGCCATTCTGGGAAGAATTTGATTTTGAATTTGATTTGATGGTGATGGATGCCTCCGAGAATTTCGAAGTTTATCTGAAACTGGGGCCAAAAAGAGTAATTTTTCACCTTTCGGCGCAGAAAAATCTGGAAGATTTTAAACATTTTCTGGACGGTTTGGATATGTATACGAGAGATAGTGTGGAAATCGGTCTGGCTTTCAAGCCGAGCGATGATCTTTCCGTGGTTGCCGAGCTTTCGTATAAAGTGGATTTTCTGCAGTGCATGGGGATAGATCAAGATGGTTTTCAAGGTGAGAAATTTGATGAAAAAGTTATAGAGAATATAAAATTTCTGAAAGATAGTTTGCCGGGCATAATTATTTCGGTCGATGGCGGCGTTAGTTTGGAAAATGCGGAAATATTGCTTGATGCCGGAGCCGACAGATTGACAGTGGGTTCCAGTATTTGGAAAAACGGCGACCCGCTCGGCGCGCTCAAAAATTTCCAAAGTTTAGTATAACCCCATTTACATCTTATTGTTATAACTTGGATGGTGCCTTTCTAGGACTAAAATCTTGTCATGCCACCATTTTTGTATTATACCCAATTCTAAACAAGCATTTAAAAGGTCTTGGTGTTCTGGTGGCCATGCATCAACTAGGATAGATCTATATTCGCCCGTTTTATAAAAAGTTTTTCCAAGGATTTTTTTTAATTGTGGCCATATTTCTTTTTTTCTTTCATAGATTTTATTATATATTTCTTCTTGAGCCTTTCTATATTCTTTTAATTCTTGTTCAAGTTCCTCTTTGGTTTTTAGCATTATAATAACTTCATCTTTTTCCATTGTATATTTATGGGTACTGGATGCATCCAATAGTTGTTTCAAATCTTGCCATTGCAAACCGAATTCAAATTCCAGTTCACTTATGGTGTATTTTTTATTTAATAAAATTCTTGCTAGTGTAGTCGGAAACTCTTTTTCCCCCAGTTCAATATGTTTTAGATCGAATTCTTTTAGTGTTTCTGCCGATAGTTTTGGTGGTCCTTCTGGTTTCATAATTTATCAATTATATAACTATTAACTTTATTTTGGAAATGCTTAGTTTTGGAGTATAATTATACTAATGTTTTTATCCGACGAAAACCCCAAATAAAAGCAAAGCTTTATACGGGGCAAGAATTTTTATAAAGTTATGGTAAATTTAACTGACAGTAAAATATTAGAGTTAGAGGAGATGGCAAATAATATTCGCGAGAGCATTATTGAGATGCTGCTTGCGGCGGGGAGTGGGCACACCGCCGGGCCGCTCGGGATGGCGGATATTTTCACGCTTTTTTATTTTCATATTTTGAAACACGATCCGAAAAATCCGGATTGGGAAGATCGCGATCGGGTGGTTTTATCAAATGGTCACATTTGCCCAGTCCTGTATGCGACGATGGCGCATGCCGGATATTTTCCGGTGGAAGAATTGAAAAGTTTGCGCAAATTCGGCTCGCGGCTGCAAGGTCATCCGCACCGGCATTTTTTGCCGATGCTGGAAACTTCGTCCGGGCCGCTTGGCGAAGGATTGTCACAGGCGGTTGGGATGGTTTTGGCGGATAAAATGGATGGCAAAGCCAAAAACCGATTTATTTATTGTTTCATGTCCGATGGCGAACACGACGAAGGCAACACCTGGGAAGCGGTGATGCTGGCGGGCAAAAATAAGTTGCGAAATTTAATCGCGATTGTCGATCGTAATAATATTCAAATTGACGGTTTTACCGAAGATGTGATGCCGCTTGATTCAATTGTTGAAAAATACAAAGCTTTCAATTGGCATGTGATAGAAGTTTCCGGACATGATTTTCGAATGATAAATGATGCTGTTGAAGTAGCGCAAGCGGTTTATGAAAAGCCGACGGTAATAATCGCGCACACAATTCCCGGCAAAGGCGTCAAAGAATTTGAAAGAGATTTTCATTGGCACGGCTATGATCCGAATGCAAAAACAGCTAAAGAAGATTATGCGCATGCATTAAATGAACTGCGAACATTGGGCGGTAAAATTAAAAGCGAACATCAATAGAGTGTGCAAGGCTGAGCCTTGCACAAATTGCACAAAATAAAAAAAATGCTAAATCCAAAATTAAAACTTAATCCAAAAATTTTCAACGATGATTGCGAGCAGGCGCCGATTCGCAAAGGTTTTGGCGAGGGTTTGCTTACGGCAGGAGAGATTGATGAAAATGTAGTGGCGCTGTGCGCGGATTTGACTGAGTCGACACAGATGAATTTATTTGCCGAAAAATTTCCGGAACGGTTTGTGGAAGTCGGGGTGGCCGAGCAGAATTTGGCGACGGTCGCTTCCGGAATGGCCGCCTCGGGGAAAATTCCTTTTTGTTCTTCGTACGCGATGTTCTCGCCCGGGCGCAATTGGGAGCAAATTCGGACGACGATCGCTTATAACGAAAGAAAAGTTGTAATCGTCGGTTCGCACGCGGGTGTTTCCGTCGGCCCCGACGGTGGCACGCATCAAGCTCTGGAAGACATCGCCCTGATGCGGACGATGCCGAATATGACCGTTTTTTCTCCGTGCGATTCGATTGAAGCGAAAAAAATTACACTAGCCTTGGCGAAAGAAGGCGCGAGTGGCAAGCCGGCATATTTGCGTTTGGCTCGCGAAAAAACTCCGATTATCACGACCGAGGAAACTCCTATGTCATTAGGCAAGTCGGAAATTTTTTGGCTGCCGGATGTCGGCTTGGCGCAAGTTTGCATTATTGCGACCGGTTCATTGCTACACCGCGCCCTTGTCGCGGCGAAAGAACTGGAAACAGAAGGAATTAAAATCAAAGTGCTGAATTTATTTTCCATCAAACCAATTGACGCGGAGGCGATAACAACTCTCGCGAAAGAATGCAAAGCAATCGTTACCGTAGAAGAGCATCAGGTTGCCGGAGGAATGGGTTCGGCTGTGGCAGAAGTTTTGGCGCAGAATTTTCCAACGCCGATGGAATTTATTGGCGTCAAAAATTTATTCGGCCAATCCGGCACACCGGATGAATTGGTGGAGCACTATGGAATGGGGAAAGATTCTATTAAAGATGCGGTCAGAAAAGTTTTGAAGAGGAAATCCTGACCTCACCCCTGCCCCCTCTCCTTGCGAAGGAGAGGGGAACGACCTCATCCCTAACCCTTCTCCTTGCGAAGGAGAAGGGAAAAATGCAACACAACAATAGAATAATATGCCACTTGTACACAATAATGAAAAATTAAAAGAAAGAAGGCGAGAGCTACGCCATAGATCCACCAAAGAAGAAGAAATACTTTGGTCTAAAATTAGAAATAATAAACTGGGGTGCAAATTTAAAAGACAGCATAGTATAGGAGGTTATATTCTTGATTTTTATTGTCCCGAGAGCAGGTTGATTATTGAAATTGACGGCGCTTCGCATAACCCCAAAGAAGCTAAAGGATATGATAAAAATAGAGATGAATATTTTAAGGAACTTAGTTATAAAACAATACGATT
>JBAPNK010000032.1:0-13500 GCA_049279095.1 Minisyncoccia bacterium | reverse complement strand
TATGGGTATGTTGCACGATCAAATAAAAAATAATATCAAAGAAGCTATGAAAGCCGGCGACAAAGTCCGGCTGGAAGTTGTGCGCGGAATGCTCGCCGCTTTTACTAACGAATTGGTTGCCAATGGGAGAAAACCGAACGAAATGCTCTCCGACGAAGAAGCGCTCTCGGTGGTTAAACGGATGATAAAAAAGGGGAATAAAGTCATCCCGTTGTTTAAGCAGGGCAATCGGCAGGACTTGGTTGACAAGGAAGAGGCGGAAATTAAAATTTTGGAATCTTTCGTAAAATAGCATGCACACCGTAAATTTTTTAATTCATTTGGTGGAGCATCATCAAATTTTGGCTTATTTGATAATCTATTTAGGGTTGATCTTTGAGGGCGAGTTTATTTTAATTTCCACCGGAATTTTGATCCATCTCGGCGCGATTAATTTATGGCTCGCTCTGCTTTTTATTTTTTTAGGCGGATTCACTAAAACTTTTTTCGGTTACGCGTTTGGAGAATTTCTTTTTAAAAAATTCAACAATCATAAATTTTTCAAATATATGCAAAAGCGAGTTTACAGCATTTTGCCGAAATTCAAAACCAAACCGTTTTGGTCTATTTTTGCTTCCAAATTCATAATGTGGGCGAACAGCATAACGATTATTTTTTCCGGTTACGAAAAAATAAATTATAAAAAGTTTTTGGAAGCGGAAATTTGCTCCACAATGATTTGGGCGCCGGCACTTCTCGCGCTCGGATATTTCTTCAGTTACACCGCTTTGCATATCAGCCGCGGCATTTGGAAATTCTCGCTGGTCGTTTTGATTTTATTTATCATCTTTATTTTATTTGACAAGTTGTTAAGCTGGCTGTATGAATTATTCGAGGAATTTTATGAAGACAAAAATGAATAAATTAAAATTAATTACCCATAACGGATCTTTTCACGCAGACGATATTTTCGCCGCGGCGACATTGTCTTTGTATTTGGAAAAGAAAGGTGAAACTTTCGAGATAATCCGCACGCGCGACCCCGAGATAATAAAGTCAGGCGATTTTGTTTTTGATATTGGTTATATTTACAACCCGGATTTAAATAGATTCGATCATCACCAGCCGGGTGGCGCAGGCAAACACAAAGACGGCATTGAGTATTCTTCTTTTGGCTTGGTTTGGGAAAAATTTGGCATAGAGCTTTGCGGAAGTCCGACTTCCGCAGAAATAATAGATGAAAAATTAGCGCTGCCGGTGGACGCTTTTGATAATGGTTTTGATTTGGTGGAAAATAAATATGAAACTACGCCGTATTACATCCAGCATTTATTTTTCGCGATGCGGCCGACTTGGAAAGAAAAAGATTTAAGCAAAGACGAAATGTTTTTAAAAAGCGTGGAAATCGCCAAAGTTATTTTAACGCGCGAAATAATCCAAGCGCAAGATATAATTTTAGCGGAGGATTTGATTGTTTCGGCTTACAAAAAAAGCGCTGATAAAAAGATTGTTATTTTAGATGAAAAATATCCCTTTTTTACTCTTAGCGATTTTCCCGAACCGCTTTTTGTAATTTACCCGAGAAAAATTACTTCCGATTGGGGAGTGGAAGCAGTTAGAGATAATTATAAAACTTTTGTGAACCGAAAAGACTTTCCAAAATCTTGGGCGGGATTGCGGGACAAAGAATTACAAAATGTTTCTGGCGTAAAAGACGCAGTATTTTGTCATCGCGGATTATATATGGCTGTTGCCAAAACTAAAGAAGGGGCTATCAAATTGGCGCAAATTGCGGTAGAATCTTAGAATGGCCTTTATCGATGAAATGAAAATAGAAGCATCGGCCGGGCGCGGCGGCGACGGCGTGGTGCGCTGGCGCCAGGAAAAATTCATCCCGAAGGGCGGGCCCTCGGGCGGCGACGCCGGGCGCGGCGGCGATTTTTTCGTTATAGGTGTGCGTGATGTGCACATACTTTCCAGATATAAAGCGAAAAAAAGTTTTTCGGCCGGGCGTGGCGAAGACGGTAGCAACAAAAGTTTGCATGGCAAAAATGGCGAAGATTTTGTTTTGGAGTTGCCGATCGGTTCTATCGTCACCAATTTAGACACCGAGGAAACTTGGCAATTGACCGAAGAGGGGCAGAAAATTTTATTATTGAAAGGCGGTTATGGCGGTTTTGGCAACGAGCATTTCAAAAGTTCCACCAACACCACGCCGCGGGAATCGCGGCCGGGACAAGAGGGCGAGCGGGGAAATTTCAAAATAGAACTGGAACTCTTCGCTGATGTCGGCTTGATCGGCTTGCCGAACGCCGGCAAGTCTTCGCTTTTAAATTCTTTGACCAATGCCGACGCTAAGGTCGGGGATTACGCTTTCACGACCCTTGATCCGAATTTGGGAGATTTTTACGGCTACATTATCGCTGATATTCCGGGAATTATTGAAGGAGCGTCCGAAGGCAAAGGTCTCGGCATAAAATTTTTGCGGCACATCAAACGCACCAAAATGCTGGCGCATTTAGTTTCGTTCGAAAATCTGTCGAAAGGCGCGACGGGCATGGTCAAAGCTTACAAAGAAATCAGAAAAGAACTTACAAAATACGGACAGGGATTGGATGAAAAAGATGAAATAATAATTTTAACCAAAGTAGATGTGATACCTCTGCAAGGTCTTGCCTTGCAGAAATTTATAGATAAAGAAAAAAAGAAATTTGAAAAATTGGGCAAGAAAGTTTTTGTTTTATCTTTGTTTGATGATAAGATGGTAAAGAAGTTCAGGGATGAATTGGTAAAGATCTTAAACCTGCCTGCCGGTAAGGCGGGGAAGAAATAAAATAAAAATATATGAATTACAAAGGAGTAATAATTGAAGAGAGTTTAGACAATAAAGAAGTTTTAGATAAAGTAAAAATTATCAAAACTAAAATTAGCCCCGTTGTAGAAAAACACAGAACTCCATGGGTTAAACAATGGACATTGGATACTGTTGAAATTGCAGAAGAAAAAGGAGATAAAATTGCCGAACATTTGAGTCAAGATTTAGATAAAGAGCATAACTGGTATGCTGATTTTAAGAATGAAAATTATCATTTCATAATCTATCTAGGAAAAGTATTTAAAGTTGATTTAAAAAACCCGATACTTTATAAAGACGCTAAAAAATTTGGTATTTCGTTGGGTATTCCAGAATATCAAGTTGATTTTGCGCCAGAAGATACAATTTGGACAGATTCAAAATTTAAAACAACTCTTCCATCAAAACCGAAAGCTGGTTTGTATGTTGACGATTCAAATCTTTATAAAAGAGGAAAAGCTAGCGGTTGGATGACTGATTATAAAAAACTTTATAATTGGGTTGCCAAAAAAAATACAATTGTTTATGCTCGCATATACAAAGGAAGACCGCGTTATGAACCTCAGAAAAGCATAAGCGATGCCCTTGAAAAGTATTTTGAAAGCATTGGTTACGAAGTAACTGCCAAAGATTTAAAAAAATTAAAAGATTCGTCCGACCCAAAAGGATTCAAAAATAAATGTAACTTTGATGTGGAAATGCACGACGAGATTATGGAAGATTTGGAGGATGTGGATATAGTTTATATTTGCAGCGGCGATAGCGATTTTATCAGAACGAAAGAAAAAATTTTAAAAAAACAAAAACATATAAAATTTTTAGCTTATGAAAATAATTGTGCGTGGGAAATTAAAATTGCATCTTGGTTTATATCTCTTGATTCTTTAAGAAATGAAATAGAGCGCATTGGTGGTCCAAAAACGGAAAAACCAGGCGTAAAGCCTGGCGAGGTAACTTAGATGTAGTGTATACGATAAATTATTAAAAGTCAAGTAACTGTGGATAACTTATGACAAACAAATACTATCCCACAATAGGTCTTGAAATTCATGCGGAGTTAAAAACCTTAACCAAAATGTTTTGCGGTTGCAAGAATAATCCGGACGAGGAAAAACCTAATGTGAATATTTGTCCGGTGTGCATGGCGCATCCGGGCGCTTTGCCTGTCGCCAACAAAAAGGCGATTGAGAGCGTGATCAAAGTCGGGCTGGCGATTGGCGGCGAGATTGCGAACTTTTCGGAGTTTGACCGCAAGAATTATTTTTATCCGGACATTCCGAAAGGCTACCAAATTTCCCAATATAAATTTCCTATAGTTTCCGGCGGAGTTTTGGCCGGAATGGACGTCACTCGGGTGCATTTAGAAGAAGATACGGCGAATAATAAACATTTCGATGATTATTCTTTGATCGATTTCAATCGTGGTGGCGTGCCCTTGATGGAGCTGGTGACCGAGCCGCACACGCTTTCTAGCGCTGAAGAAGCCGCCAAGCTAGCTTCTAACTTTGCCAAAGAGTTGCAACTAATTTTAATTTATCTTGGTGTTTCGGAAGCGAATATGGAAAAGGGTGAAATGCGGGTGGAAGCGAATATTTCCGTTTCCAATGATCCAAAAAAATTAAGCACTAAAGTGGAAGTGAAAAATTTGAATTCTTTTAGAAGCGTGGAGAGAGCTATAAAATACGAACTAGATCGAATGACAAAACTATGGGAAGAAGGCAAAGAGTCCGAAATTGTGCAGGAGACTCGCGGTTGGGACGAAATAAAACAAAAAACTTTTTCCCAGCGCAAAAAAGAAGGCAGCGCGGACTATCGCTATTTTCCGGACCCGGATTTGCCGAAAATGAAATTGCATGAAGCTTTTGATTTGGAAAAAATGAAGCGGGGATTGCCGGAATTACCGGAGCAAAAACGCGCGCGATATAAAAACGATTTTGGGATCAAAGATGAAGATATTGAGGTTTATGTAAACGATATTGAACTAGGAACTTGGTTTGAGGCAGTGGCTGGTATTTTACAAGATAAAGAAAAAATTAAAATTGCGTCAAATTATGTTACTACGGATTTTATGGGTCTTCGAAAAAATAATTTAGATATTTATCGTCCAAGTGCTAAGCACTTTTCTGAATTAATAGATTTGGTCGCAGAAAATAAAATTTCTTCGCGTATTGCTAAAGATATTTTATCAATGATTGTTATGGATATTGTCGTAAAAGATAAATCCCCATTAAAAATTATTACAGAAATGGGACTGCTCCAGAGCAATGACGAGGGCGCGCTTAAAAAGATAGTAGAAAAAATAATTTCCGAAAACCCTGAACCGGTCGCTTCATATAAAGCCGGAAAAGAAAATGCGATTATGTCGCTGGTTGGAAAAATAATTAAAGAATCAAACGGTTCCGCCAATCCGCAAATTGTTATAAAACTTCTAAAAGAGATGTTATAATGTAACGATGAAAACTCTTCGCGAATATGTAAAAGAAGCTGAAGAAAAGGGTGTGGCCATCGGGCATTTTAATATTTCAAACTTGGAAGGGTTCCACGGCGTTTATCACGCGGCGCAAAAATTAAATGTTCCGGTGATCATCGGACTTTCCGAAGGCGAAGAAGATTTTGTTGGACGCGATGAAGCGATCGGAATGATCCAAGAAATTCGCGCCAAAGAAAACTTTCCGATTTTTCTGAATGCCGATCATCATTACAGTTTTGATCGGGTGAAATTGGCGATTGGCGCTGGTTTCGATTCGGCGATTATAGACTGCGCCGCTTTGGTGTTTGAAGATAATGTCAAGATTACCAAACAATGCGTGGATTATGCTCACGAGGTGATCGCGAAAACCGGCAACGATATTTTGATCGAAGCCGAACTCGGTTATATAGGATCGGGAAGTAATATTAAAGATAGCATACCCGAAGGCGCCGGAATTTTGACCAAGCCGGAAGACGCCAAAAAATTTGTGGAGCTAACCGGCATTGATATGCTGGCGCCGTCGGTCGGCAGTATTCACGGAATGATCAAAACCGGCAAGCCACACATTGACGGCGAGTTGGTGGCGGAAATAAAAAAGGCAACTGGAGTTCCGTTGGTGCTGCATGGCGGTTCCGGTCTGCGTGATGTGGATTTTACCAACGCCATTGCGGCGGGAATTTCAATAATTCATATCAGCACCGAAATCCGTTTGGCGTACGACGAAGCGCTGAAAAAATCTCTGGCCGACAATCCAAACGAAACCACGCCCTATAAAATTCTGGCGCCAGCGGTGGAAGCGATAGAAAAAATAGTGGAAGCCCGACTGAAACTTTTTAATGGAATGAAATAATAGTAAAGAAACTAATTTGAAAGACGAAATTCTAAAATTTTTCAAAGGCGATGCGGAAGATGGCGAGGAGACGCTCATTAAGTATTCGCACGACGCGAGTTTGCTCGAAGTGAAACCAAAATTGGTGCTTTTTCCAAAAGACGCGGAGGATGTAAAAAATTTGGTGAAATGGGTGAAAGAAAATTCGACTAGGTCGGACCTAGTCGAGAGGTACGGGAAAATTTCTATCACCGCCCGTTGCGCCGGAACGGATATGGGCGGCGGGGCAATCGGCGAATCCATTATTTTGGATTTCACCCGATATATGAATAAGTTAATTGGCGGGCCTTTGCCGATTCAAAATAAATCAGAATGGGAAATCGCAGTTCAGCCGGGAATGTTTTACCGCGATTTTGAAAAAATAACTTTAGCCAAAGGTTTGATTTTGCCTTGCTATACCGCTTCCAAAAGCTTAAATGCGATTGGCGGAATGTTCGGCAATAATTCCGCCGGCGAACGGACGCTCAAATACGGCAAAACCGAAGATTATATTTTGGAATCCAAAGTTGTTTTTGCTGACGGCAATGAATATGTGGTCAAGCCATTGTCAAGGTTCGACCTTGACAAAAAAATGGCGCAAAAGGATTTTGAAGGAAATGTTTATAAAAATGTTTTTGAGTTGATAAATAAAAATGAAGAAGAAATTGCTGAAGCTAAACCGATGGTACACAAAAATTCGGCTGGATATTATATTTGGAATGTCGTGAGTGATTCCTCCCTTGACAGGGGGAGGTTAGGAGGGGTTGTATTTGACTTAAATAAACTTTTGGTCGGTTCGCAAGGGACGCTCGGGATTGCCACGGAAATCACCTTAAAAATTATTCCGGAAAATAAGCATTCCAAATTGGTGGTCATTTTTATGAATGATCTCGCGCCGCTCGGCCGCTTGGTGGGTGAAATTTTAACCGAAAATCCGGAAACGCTAGAAACTTACGATGACAAAACTATGAAATTGGCGGTGAGATTTTTTCCGGATTTTCTGAAGAATAAAGGATTTTCGGGAATGATTAAATTTATGTGGAGTTTTTTGCCGGAATTTAAAATGCTTTTGACGGGCGGTTTTCCGAAACTGATTATTCTGGCGGAATTTGCCGGTGAAGATGAAAAAATTGTGCAGAAAAAATGTTTGAAGCTGGCGGAAAAAATAAAAAATTTTAAATTGAAAGTTCATATCACCGAGTCGGAAACAGAATCGGAAAAATATTGGGACATCCGGCGCGAGAGTTTTGCTCTGCTCCGGAAGCATGTCAAAGGTTTGCGCACCGCGCCGTTTATTGACGACATTATCGTGCGTCCGGAATTTCTGCCGAAGTTTCTGCCGGAGCTTGACGCTATTTTGGATTTATATAAAAAAAATTTGACTTACACTTTGGCTGGACACGCCGGCGACGGCAATTTTCATATTATTCCGCTGATGGATTTCAAATCTCCCGATATCGCTAAAATTATTTTGGAGCTCGGAGAAAAAGTTTACGATTTGGTGATAAAGTATCACGGCTCGATTACCGCCGAACACAATGACGGCTTGATTCGCACGCCGTATTTGCGCAAAATGTACGGCGACCAAATTGTTGAAATTTTCACCCGAATCAAAAATATTTTTGACCCGAAAAACATTTTTAATCCCGGCAAAAAAATCGCGACGGAAAATCAAGGTGGAACCAAGAATTATATTCGAATGCATATTGCGGCGGAACACGATGTGGTTCATAAAGTTTAGCAGATAGAGCCTTAGACTCTATCTGCATTTGCTTTTTTCACTTTTTTATAATACACTAGTTTTATGTTTGCAAGTAAAGCGAAAAAGCGAGGCGAAAATGAAAAATTGGATGTTTTGCGAAAAGGAGGAGAAATTCCGGCGGTTTTTTAAGGGGCGGGGAAAAAGGCCACTTCCGTTTCTGTTTCGGTCATTGAATTTAAAAAAGTTTGGCGCGAAGCGGGCGAGTCATCGGCGATTAAAATTAAAACTCCCGACGGCGAAGTGGATGTTTTGATTCATGAAGTGCAGGTTGATCCGATAACCGACGAGCCGATCCACATTGACTTTTTGGCGATTGATATGAAAAAGAAAATACGAGTCAAAGTGCCGATTGTTTTTGAAGGCGTTTCGAGCGCGGTCAAGAGCGGTATCGGCAACTTGGTGAAAACATTGCACGAAGTTGAAATTGAAGCGTTACCCGCCGATTTGCCGCAAAAATTAGCGGCGGATATTTCCAAGTTAGAAACCCTCAAAGATCAAATTTTTGTTTCCGACATTAAACTTCCGGTTGGAGTAATAGTAACGAGTGGTGGGGCGGAAGTTGTCGCATCTATCGTGGAGCAGGTGGAGGAAAAAGAAGAAGTTGCTCCGGTGGATTTGTCCGCGATTGAAGTGGAAAAGAAAGGCAAGATTGTCGAAGAGGGCGAAGTGATTGCGGAAACTCCTCCGGTTAAAGAAGAAAAGAAAGAAAAAAAGTAAAAAATATAAAAATTTATGTTACAATAAAAACTATGGGAAAAAGGACCATAGTTTTTATTTTACTAATTTCCGTTTTTGGTTTGAATCTTGCCGTATTGCCGGCGCAAAAAGCGTACGCCGATTTTGATTGCTTGACTCTGAACATTTCTTCCAGTCCCGCCGACAAAACATATTGCCAAAATCAATTGGCGCAAATCGAAGCGCAATTGACCGCTTTGCTCGCCGAGCAAGCCGCCCAGCAGAAAACCACCGGCACTTTGAAAGGCGATGTGGATTATTTGAACAGCCAGATTAACGCGCTCAAAGCGAAAATCAAAGCGGAATCGCTCGTGATCGCTCAATTGGGCGTGGCGATTGTCGATAAAACCAACACCATCAATTCGCTCTCGGACAAAATTGATCGCGAAAACGAATCGCTGGCGCAACTGATTCGCAACACCAACGAATTTGATCAGGAAAATTTGGTGAACTTGATTCTCTCCGACGATACTCTTTCCTCTTTTTACGGCGATTTGGAGTCTTACGATTCCATTCAACAAGCGGTCAAGGCCTCGGTGGATTTGATTAACGGAGTCAAGGCGCAAACGGAGGCCGCCAAAACGGACTTGCAAAAACAACAAGCCGCCGAGACGGATGCCAAAACTCAATTGGAAAATGCGCAAACTTCCGTCGCCAAAGTGGAAGCGGACAAGAAACAGCTCTTGACGATTTCGCAGCAGCAGGAAGCGGCTTACGAAAAATTGGCCGCCGCCAAAAAAGCGCAGGCGGATAAAATTAAAAGCGCCCTGTTTTCCCTGGCGGGCACTTCCGAGAAGATTGATTTCGGAACGGCGCTAAATTATGCGAATGAAGTGCAAGCCAAAATGGGCGTGGATCCGGCTTTTCTTTTGGCCATTATCACTCAAGAATCCAATTTGGGCGCCAATGTCGGCCAGTGTTATCTGAAAGATCCGGATACCGGCGCCGGCGTCGGAAAAAATACCGGAGTTCCATTTTCCAATGTGATGAATCCGACGCGCGATGTGCCGCCGTTTTTGAGCATCACCGGAGATTTTTCTTTTAACGCTTACCAAACGGCCGTTTCCTGTCCGATTGCCGGCGCCGGCGGCTACGGCGGGGCGATGGGTCCGGCGCAATTTATTCCGTCCACTTGGGAGCTTTTTGCAAGTCGTCTGAAAAATATTTTGGGATACGAAGCAAATCCGTGGTCGGCGCAAGACGCTTTTATGGCAAGCGGAATGTATCTTTCCGACTTGGGCGCGACCAGCACTTCGCAGTCCGCGGAGAATAGAGCCGCTTGCAAATATTACGGCTCCGGCGGATCTTCTTGTTCTTACAGCCGCAGCGTGGAAAAATTAAAAAATTCTATTCAGGCGAATATAAATTTGCTTTGACCTCACCCCTAGCCCCTCTCCTTGTCAAGGAGAGGGGAATATGCTAATCTAAAATCAATGAAAAAAGATATCCATCCAAAATATAATTTGAAAACCAAGGCGACTTGCGCTTGTGGAGCGATTTTTGAAGTTGGTTCCACGATGCCGGAAATTCGTATGGAAATTTGCAGCCAGTGCCATCCTTTTTATTCCGGCGCGGAAAAAATTATCGACACCGCCGGACGGGTGGAAAGATTCAATAAACGAAAAGCGGCTTCGGCAAAAGCAAAAAAGTAAATGTTGGATTTAGACGAATTAAAAAAAAATCACAACACGAGCTACTTGGCGAGTGTTTTGGAGCGCTTGCGTCGCGAAGAGGCGGAGGTGCGCGAGATGCTGGCCTCGGATGAGAGCTTGCACGAAATGGCGGCCAAAGAATTGAATTTTATTCAGGAAGAAAGAGCAAGAACGGAAAAGCAAATTGAAGGCATTTTAAAAAAAGAAGAGGAGGAAGAAGAATTTCCAAATGAAATAGTGCTGGAAGTGCGCGCCGGCGCCGGCGGCGACGAGGCCAGTCTTTTTGCTTGGGAGCTCGCGCATATGTATGAAAAATTTTCGGAAATGCAAGGCTGGCAATGGAGAGTAAACTATGAATCCAAAAGCGACTTGAACGGTTATAAAGAAGCGAGTTTTGAGATAAAAGGGAAGGATGTTTTTAAAAAAATGCGTTATGAAACGGGCGTGCATCGGGTGCAGAGAATTCCGGCGACCGAAAAAAACGGCCGGGTGCACACTTCCACCGCCTCGGTGGCGGTGTTGCCGATTAAAAAGAAAATAACTTTTGTCATAAATCCGGCTGATTTTGAAATGGAATATTCCCGTTCCGGCGGCAAAGGCGGCCAGAATGTGAACAAAGTGGAAACGGCGGTGCGGATTATCCACAAGCCGACAGGACTCGATGTCCGTTCCACCAACGAGCGCAGTCAGCTTGCCAATCGCGAAAAAGCCATGCTGATTTTGACCGCCAAACTGCAACAATTGGAAGAAGAAAAAGAAGCGAAAAAATATGGCGATGTTCGCAAGAATCAAATCGGCACCGGCGATCGCTCGGAAAAAATCCGCACTTACAATTTCTCGCAAGACCGAGTGACCGACCATCGTATAAAAAAATCCTGGCACAATTTGCCAAAAATAATGGAAGGGGACATTGAGCCGATTATTGAAGCCCTAAATGCGGGCGTGGTGGGGGAAGATGAAGAATAGACCTCACCCCCTAACCCCCTCTCCTTGTCAAGGAGAGGGGGGAAAATTATTCACCTTACGTAAAAATATGTGTTTGGTATAATATGCGGACTTGAAATAGGAAATAAAAAAATGATTAAGAAAAAAATTAAAATAATTTGTATTAAAATATATGAACTGGAATAGCGATACTGGTCCCGAAAAGTTTGACAAGGCTGCGCTGGAGCGAAGTATGGCAAAAATTGCTGCTAATGAGAGATGCGCAGCTAGGAAAAAAGATTTAGAAGAAAACTTGCAGGCAGTTAGAGATAACCCTGGAGACAAAACATCCTTATGATCCTAATAAATTTGCTCAAAATGCCTCTGAACTTAGGGCTAGAGCTAAAGAAATTGAAAAAGAATTTGGTCTTTCTGAGTAGAGTAAATAAAAAATCTTGCATTCAAATATGTTTAATTATATAATAAAATTATGAGGTCTTTATTTATATATTTGTCTGATATTCAACTTGCAAAATTATCCGACATAATTGCCGATCTCGGTGTTGTTGTTATTGCTTCGGTTGTTTTACCCACGATACTTGAAACGACTATGCGTACATCTGTTGTTGTTACAGGAACATCGGTAGCTTTATTTTTTTGGCTTATTAGTATTGTTTTATTAAAAACTTAACTAAAAATTTATGCTCACAATATATTTAATCTTTGCTGTTATAGGTCTAGGCATTATTTTATTGGCATTACCCACATTGATAGCAAAAAATAAAGACAAGTAATTGCATTTCCTTTTAGATATGTTATGCTTATTTTTGTAGATTCTTATTTAGCGAAATAAAGTTTCTACATTTATAAATAGTTTTTGCCCGATTTTTTTAAAACGGGAGAAGTAAAGTTATGGCTACAAAGCTATATGTAGGGGGACTCCCTTACAGCACCCAAGAAGATGCTTTGAAAGAGCTCTTCGCACAGGCCGGATCAGTTGTGTCCGCTGTGATTATTATGGACAAAATGTCTGGTCGTTCAAAAGGTTTTGGATTCGTGGAAATGTCATCGCAAGATGAGGCTCAAAAAGCTATTTCTATGTTCAACGATCAAGAATTCGAAGGACGCAAATTGACGGTCAACGAAGCTCGTCCGATGGAAGCTCGCCCGCCAAGAACTGGCGGCAATGACCGAGGCGGATACGGCGGAGGCAATGGCGGTGGACGAAGAGAATACTAATTAAATTTATATTCTAAAATTAAAAAACGTTTCGACTAAAATCGGAGCGTTTTTTAATTTGCTGAAATTATTTTTTAAAGAAAATTAATCCTTATCTTTGGCATATTCATTGCATATCATAATATCAGCCACAGGTTCAACCTCATTTGGATTTGATATGTGAAACCCTTTATTGGGACGATAAATACCTATATAAAAATCACCGAGAGAGCTTTTCCCCATTTGTAATCTAGGGTTTGATTTAATTAAATAATCTTGATAACTTTGTCCTAATTTATAAACTAAATTTTCGGCAATAAAGAAAACAACTTTATGACTTTCATAGTTAATATCCGATAATGAGGGTTCGGCTTTTATGCCCGATTCAATGAGTCTTTTGATTAAAGCGGAACGAAGTTTTGATTTTCCAACATTTTGACCTGCGCCATTGATCACAACAAAAATATCGCGGTCAAGACCAGCACGCAGATTGATAATTCTTTTTACAGCTTCATTTACTCCATCTTCAAAATTATATTCTGGGATTTGTTCTAATGCCCCTCGAACCCAACAACCTTTCACAGGTTCACCAACCTGAGGTAGCCGTACAACTAAGGGTTTATCATTTTCATATAATGATTCTGGTAGTTTAAGAAATTTCTGTCCTTTTTCTGGACCATCCAACACAAGCACAACTACGCCATTATCTAGATCAATTGCTTCTCCTTTTTGTACGTATTTATTTTCATAAGCTTCGCGTCCCAACACTAACATAGATTCTCCGCGTTCATTTTTGACCTTGAAAGACCCTTTTTCAATTCGAGCCAACAATTGAGCTAATTCTATTTTTCTGGCAGCAAATATTTTTTCACCTTCTTTTTTGGTATATGGTCGCGGACGGCTGGGAAATTTTGGGATATCTTCGGCTGTCATAATCTAAGTATAACAAACTTTCAATAGAAATCACATTTAGTAAACCCCGGTGAGCGTGGATGGGATCGAACCATCGACCTCTGTCTTATCAGGACAGCGTTCTAC
>JBAPNK010000031.1:0-1736 GCA_049279095.1 Minisyncoccia bacterium | reverse complement strand
GGTACAACCAACGCAATCGGAACAATTGCGACAACCGTAAATAAACCAGGAATCCAGACAATTTTCCGAATAATACCCATATTTCACCTTGAAACAATTTATCAAATGAACCGACTCGAAACAAAGTTCGCTCTTATGAGAAAAATCCACATCCAAGCAATTTTTCAAAAAGAAATTTTGAGCGCAACAACCGGAATCTTCATAATGATGTCCGCCGAAACAAAGATAGCAATTTTTCATATAAACCGATTGATTGGTGTATTCGCTGTTCACCGCAAAATCTTGATATAAAGCTCGGCGAGGGATTTTCTTAAAAAGTTCGCCAAGCTGATCAAAAAAATTCTTGGAAAAATCATAATCCTGCCCATAGTCTATCGGATTCCATCTGTCGGAAGAATAACAATCGTTGCAATAAACAGTATATTTATATTCCGGAGCATACATTGAAATTATCGACTCCTTGCAAAGATCGCAATTTTGCTTGTATAAAGATCGTTCGTTGCGAAAATTCATCCGCCGAATCATCCGGCATTCCGGACACCAAGAGGGCGCTGGCACTTTTATTTTTTCGTAAAAGCCAAAATCATCCGGCTCGATGGTGAAGTCTTTTTTGCAATTTTGACAAGATTTTATTTGTGAATTCATTTTATAATTTATCTCGTTCTTTTCTTTCCCCCTCTCCTTCCAGGAGAGGGGCTGGGGGTGAGGTCTAAATCCCCTCTTTTTTTAGCTGTTCTATCAGTTCGCGGGATTGGCGGGAAAGTCTTCCCGGAAGTTTTATGTTTAGCTTTATTAGCAGATCTCCTCTTTTGTTTTTGCCGTTCGGCACGCCTTTGCCACGCACGCGGAGAATTTCATTGATGGAAACACCTTCCGGAATTGTCACTTCAATTTCTCCGTCCAATGTTTGAATGGGATATTTGGTTCCGAGTAAAGCGTCTGAAAGCTTCAAATTCAAATTCATCACTAAATCGTGACCCTCGCGCTTGAATACCGGATGCGCCGCCACATTTATTTTTATATAAAGATCACCGGTCGCGCCATGCGAGACAGCTTCACCGTAACCCGTCATTCGCACCATTTCTCCGTCGCGGATGCCTGCCGGAATAACGATTGAAATTTCTTCCTCCCGACGGAGTATTCCTTTACCTTTGCATTTATCACACAACTCATGCGGAACAACTCCCCCGCCCAAGCAAACTTCGCAAACCTTGGTGCTGGAAATGTTTCCGAAAATTGTTCTTTTCTGTTCGCGAATTTTTCCTTGACCGTTGCAATGCTTGCAGGTCTCCATCCCGGAACCAGGTTTGGCGCCGGAGCCACCGCAAGTGGAACACGCCGAGGTTTTAGTAATTAAAATTTTTCTGGTCACACCAAAAATAGAATCGGTAAAAGAAATTTGGATTTCGGTGGAAATATCCCGGCCGCGTTTCCGCTCTGTTCGTCCGCCGCCCATACCGCCGCCGAAAAAGTCGCTAAAAATATCATTTAGATTCCCCATATCGAAATCCATACCGCCATTTTGGAAACCACTGAAATCAAATCCCTCAAAACCGCCCCTCGGGTCGCCGTAGCCTTGGGCGGAGGCGCCACCCATGTTTTCAAAACCCGACCCGTATTGATCATATTTTGATCGCTTGGCGTCATCCGAAAGAGTTTGATACGCTTCATTGACTTGTTTGAATTTATCCTCGTTGCCGCCTTTTTTATCGGGATGATATTTTTGCGCCAACTTG
>JBAPNK010000030.1:0-2436 GCA_049279095.1 Minisyncoccia bacterium | reverse complement strand
CCATTACCATTGCAGTGTTTGCAAGTTTGCATTGATGTTCCCTTTTTTGCACCAGAACCACCACAGGTTGTACAATTTATAGTTTTTGTAATTAGAATTTTTCTATTTGTTCCAAAAATTGAATCAGTAAAAGGAATTTGAGTTTCAATATAAATATCTCCTCCCCTTCTCTCTCGTGATTGACTCCTTCTACCAAATCCTCCTAAAATATCATCTAAATCACTCATATCAAAATCAATACCACCAAAACCACTAGAAAAACCAGAACTAAATCCACCTTGATATTGTTCTCCATTATATCCTTCTTGGGCTCCCATATTTTCAAAACCAGATCCAAATTGATCATATTTTGATCGCTTGGCGTCATCCGAGAGAGTTTGATACGCTTCATTGACTTGTTTGAATTTATCCTCGTTGCCGCCTTTTTTATCGGGATGATATTTTTGCGCCAACTTGTAAAAAGCCCTTTTGACTTCGTCTTTGGAAGCACTTTTGGGAACGCCTAAAGTTTCATAATAATCCTTTGCCATAAGGATATTATATCATAGGTTCACCTTCTTTGGAAGTCTTTGATTTTGGTTTAGGGTTTTCTTCTTTATTTTCTTCAATTGTTTCTGGTTCATCTTCAACTTCTTCCTTGCACGCCGTAGCCTCGGCAGAGGCGGGTTCATTTTTATTTTCTCTTTTCTCTTTTTCCATTTCTTTTCTTTTCGCTCGGCCTTCAATGATCGCCTTTTCTTCGGCGCTGCGAATGATGGTCGCTTCTTCTTCGGCAATCAGTTTCGCCGCGTCTTCTTTAGGAATTGAATACTTTAAACGAGAAGCGTTCACAATTTCTTCTCGGAGCGAGGGATGTGTCGGCGGAAGCACACGCAAGGTTTCCGCGGAAAACGGATCGTAAGATTCGCCGTCAATCGTCATCTTGATATAAAATTCCGTCACCGCCAGATTGATCATATCTTTCACGCCGAAGAGCGGTTCGAATTCCGGTTTCAATTTCACCGCGTCTTCACCGCCGACGCGAAAAGAAATTATGCTTCCACAGTTGCCGAGCACCGCCTGATGAACTTTCGTTAAAATTTGGCCGACATATTGATGCGCCATCGTCAAGTTGAGCCCGTATTTGCGAGCCTCGGATAAAATATTTTCAAAGGTCTGGGTCACGACATTTTGGAACTCGTCCACATAAATGTAAAAATCTTTGCGCTCGGATTCTGGAATCCCTGCGCGCTCCATTCCGGCTTGTTTGATTTTCGTCAAAAATATCGAGCCGAGAAAAGACGAATTTTCTTCACCCAGTCGGCCCTTGGATAAATTGATTAAAATTATTTTTTCCTCATTCATCAGTTTACTGATATCGATTTTATTTTGTTTCTGTCCGAAAATGTTGCGCAAAAGTGGATCGGAGAGAAATTGCCCCAATTTGTTAACCAGCGGAATGATAGCGTCGGTGTCAAATTTTTCCGACCAGTCGGCGAATTCGATAGCGAAGAATCTTTTGACCATATCGTCGGTGATATATTCCACCACTTTCTGCCGGTAGTTTCTATCGGTCAGCATGGAAATCATTCCGCGCATCGTCGCGTGCGGATAATCCAGCAATGCTAAACAGGTAAAACGGAAGACATGCTCCAATCGGGGCGTCCAATTCGCGCCGAATTGTTTTTGGAAAACCTCAATCAAACCTTGAGTCAACTGAAACTTGAACATCGGATCCACATTCGCGAGCGGATTGAAAGAAGCCGGGAAATTCAAATCGGTTGGATCGATGATGCAGACATCGTCCAGCCGTTCTCGCGGAATATAATCCAACATCGCGTCTATGACATCGCCGTGCGGATCGATCAAGCATAAGCCGTGATTATAGGAAACATCTTGCCGGAGCATCAGTTCCAAAAGTTTCGTTTTACCGACGCCGGATTTGCCAATAATGTAGAGATGTCGGCGGCGATCGATCCGCTTGATGCCAAAAACAAATTTTTTTTCTTCCAGCGAAGCGACATAATTCGTCCGCCCGATAAAAGAAACATCCTCGGGCTTGACCTTGCCAAAAACCGGCAATTCCGGCGGCGGTGGACCGTATTTGATTATTTGCACTCGATTCGGTTTGGGCATAGATATTGATTATTTTAACATACTTTTTACCCCTACCCAACCTCCCCCTACATTAGGGGGAGGAGAATTAATACACTTCCTGCTGATAACATTTCTCGCAATAAACTATTTCCGGCCGCTCCGGCGCGTAGCTGGTTTCAAATTCCACTGCGCATTTTTCTTGCCTATGAAAATGTTCTATTGTATTTTTATATTTTTTATATTCTAGAGATTTTGACATTACTTCCCTCAATTTTTATTTGTACTTTTTCGCCACTTTTCAAAGTTTCGCATCCATCTACTCCGCTAACAGCAATAAAATTTTCTGGAACTCCCCAAAAT
>JBAPNK010000029.1:0-1557 GCA_049279095.1 Minisyncoccia bacterium | reverse complement strand
GGGCACAGGAGTCTATTGCAAAAGCGAAGATGGTCTATCTCATTGATCCGGCGCTAAGGCAATGGAGCGGAATGAAGGAAAAGCAGCCGCGGATCCTTCGACTCACCACCCCCAAACTGAAAAACGTTTGGGGCCCCGTTCGCTCAGGATGACAGTCTTGGCTTGATGCAAAACTCCAGGGCCGGCCCATTACCCGAACACATACCGCTCATCGTACTGGATTCCGCAACCGCGGAGAAGGCCGACGAATTCCTCCTCAAAGTCCTGGATGGTGAAGCCGCTCCATCCGCAACGGTTCTTGAGCTCGTTGAAGCCGTTTTCCGCATCGGCCCTGTCGCGGCACAACTCCGCCATCGCCGGGGTGGATCGCCTCCAGCGGGTTGCCGCGGCTGGTCACGATCACCGCGTACTCCGCATGGAGGACATTGTTCCGCATTTTGAACCTGGAAGAAATTTAGTCGGCCTCAGTAGGCCGTTGTGAGTTGCGGAATAGGCCCTCTTCGCAGCCTGTGTCGAAAATTGAAAACCCAGAAAATGATCCCTCGGGGGCCAAACAGGCTGCGGAAAAACTCCTGTTGGGCCGAGTTTTGTAACTGGGCACAGCCTGCCACGGAAAAACCCCAAAACGGCAGTTGACGCGCGGTCGGGATGGGCAACAGTCTAACCCAAAAGGGTTGCAGACATTGAGGCTTTCACCGCTTTGGTCAGATCAGGGCGGTTCCCCTATCCGCTGCCAGGCTTTATGGTTAAGAGCAAGACATGAAGCAGATTCTCACGCGCCTGGTTTTGACTCTACCGGTGGTATGGCTGGTGGTTTCGCTGGTCTTTCTGCTCATTCACCTGGTGCCCGGCGACCCCATATTGCAAATGCTGGGCGAGGGGGCTACTCCGGCTGACATCGGCGCGCTGCGGCGCCAATACGGGCTGGACCAGCCAATCTGGGCGCAGTACCTGCACTACTGGAGCGGCGTCCTGCACGGTGACCTGGGCAGTTCCATCCGTCTGCACGACACGGTCGCCCATCTGATCGCGGCGCGCTACCCCTACACGCTGGCGCTAACGCTGGCCGCGCTGGCGCTGGCGCTTGCCCTGGCGCTGCCTGCCGGGATTCTGGCGGCGGTGCGGCGCGGGCGCTGGCTCGATCAGGTCTTGGGTCTGGTGAGCCTATTCGGGCTCTCCGTGCCAGGCCTCGCACTGGGGCCGGTGCTGATTCTGGTCTTCTCCATCGGGCTCGGCTGGCTGCCGGTTTCGGGGGCCAGCAGCGGAGGCGCGCACGGCGGCTCTGGCTGGCCAAGTATCGACTGGCCATACCTGATCTTGCCCGCGGTGGCCATGGGCAGTTCGCTGGCCGCCATCCTCACCCGCATGGTACGCACGGCCATGCTGGAGGAACTGGGCCAGGACTACATCCGCACCGCCCGCGCCAAAGGCCTGAGCGAAACTGCCGTGGTCTGCCGCCACGCGCTGCCCAACGCCCTGGTGCCCATTGTCACGGTGGTGGGTTTGCAGTTTGGCGCGTTGCTGGCCGGAGCCATCGTGACCGAGACGATCTTCAGT
>JBAPNK010000028.1:0-20280 GCA_049279095.1 Minisyncoccia bacterium | reverse complement strand
ACTTATTACCTTGGGGCTGGTAACAGCGGCAGTGTATTGTATAGTTCAGGATTTACCAGAAGCCAGGGCACAACTTATACCAACCCGGATATTTATGGCACTAATAATGGTTTGGTTATAGGCGGACTTTCGGGCGGAACTGGAACAATTGCTTTAAATACATTAGGGGCATCAGGGCCAACGATGTATCTAAATAATAGCGGCAACGTCGGCATCGGGACGACGAGTCCTGGCTACAAATTAGAGGTAAACGGCACCGCGGCGATCGATGGACTGGTTTCCACCTCGGTCGGCGATTATGTTTGCATCGACGCGACGACTCACCAGCTCGTGCAGGGCACCGCCGTGTGTTCCCTTTCCTCCGAAAAATTCAAAACCAATATCCAAGATTTGACGGTAATGAGTTCCAGTTCAATCACCAGTCCGGGTCAAGCGAATTTATTGCCGACGACTCCGCCGGCGGACTTGCTCGCGGAAGTGATGGCGCTCCGTCCGGTGTCATTCCAATACAAGCAAGGCTACGGCGACAATGGCGCGACGACCCAGCTCGGCTTCATCGCCGAAGAAGCGGTCAAGATTGATCCGCGGCTGGTGGTTTTCGATTCGCAAAATCAACCGTCCGGTTTCAATTATCCGACTTACACCGCGGTCTTGACATCGGCGATTCAGGAAATGAATTTGAATTTAGAAGCCGTGGCGGGCACAGTTACGCCATTGCCAGGTTCGGCGTCAGAAAGTTTTGTTGCGGCGTTTATGTCTAATATATACAGTAAAATAGGGGCTTGGCTGGCGGATGCCACCAACGGCATCGCGGATATTTTCAGCAAAGAAATCGACACCAAGTCGTTGTGCGTTTCGGATGACACCGGCGCGAAGACTTGCATCACCAAAGCGCAGCTGGATTCTTTGTTATCAAATGCGGGAACTAGCGTGGTGAATAATACAGGTAACACCACCCCGCCTGCTGGCACCCCTCCTCCACAAGGAGGGGAGGTAAATACAAATTCCACAACAACGGATGTTTCCTCTCCTCCGAGTGTAGGAGGAGTCCCCGCTTCAAGCGGGGGAGGTGGTAATGCCGGTGCCGAAGTTGACTCTGCGCCTGCGGCGCCTGACGCGTCTACAGGAAATGTTGGAGTTGGCACGACGGATGTTTCCCCCTCTCCTTAACAAGGAGAGGGTCGGGGTGAGGTTCTTTCCCCCCTGACAAGGGGAACACAAGGGGGTTGCATTTTTGACAACTCCCCTTCCCCGTGCTGTAATTCATATCACGGATGGCAGTCCAAGGGTCGAAATTGCCACACACTCGTGAGATTTCATCACGCGGTTTCCGTGATATTTTCCGTGAGATGGAAAAACCTGCCTGCCGGTAGGCAGACTTGCGCAAAAAATTCGGTTTGGTATAATATAATGTATGAAAAACGAAACTAAAAAAACAAGTCAAAAATATGTCACTGAAAAGCTTTTCAAAAAGACCTTTGGTGATTTTGAAGGTAGGTTTGAAAGCAGCGCGCGGGCTACGGCAAAATCTTTTGCCGATGTTAGTGAAACACTTAAAAATATAAATGAGGTTACAATAATAATACTAAAAGAAATCAAAACCATACATGAGGAAAATAAATATTTTCGCCAAAGCGTTTCCAGTTTAAATTTTGACGGTTTAACTTATGACCGAAAAATTTCGGATCTAAATATTCGGGTGGAGAAATTGGAATTGAATGCAAAATAAAGTATACCCCATTTTGGGCAAAGAAAATCTAAAAGATATAGATAAAAAAATGCCCGTCGTCCGCGTTGAGCAGAATCTCAAAATGGTCTGCCCGTATTGTGGCGGTGGCGATTTTGTTTTGCGCGGCACTCGAGCGAAAAAGCACGAAGTTGTCCAGCTTTACAAATGCAAAAATTTGGAATGCGCCAAAAGTTTCACCGACGCTGCCTCCAAGGGCCGCCGCTATCCGATCAAAGTCATCATTGACGCAATCAGCTATTACAATCTCGGTTTCACCCGTGAAAAAGTTTGCGGGATTCTCAAACAACTGCACAAGAAAATCAAACCGGAACCGGAGACGATTTCCCGCTGGGCGGAAGAATACGCGTCACTGTGCGCTTACCACAAAATGCGCGAATACGGCTTGAAACTTTTCGGCCCGATGGAAACGCTGGATGTGGTCACGATGGCGCACCATCAGCTTTATCGTTTCCGCTATCACAAAGCCAAAATTATTTTAATGATGCAGGATTACAAAAACCGCAATTTCAAACCGCTCCAAGAATATCTGGACGCGGTTTCCACCGAAACCCCGCATCAGCTTTTCAATGCCGGCGAAAGAATTTCCGATATCAGGAGTATGTTTTCCACGGCGGATATGATCGTGACTTCCAAGAAAAATTACGCCAACCGCTTGGCGGAATTCGCGCTCAAAGGCGTTTCCAAAAACAAAGATCGGCACGAAGGTTTGCAAAAATTTTTCATCGCCAATGATTCCGTTACGGTTGCCACCGAGGTTCCCGTTTACATCCGTCGAGAAGATATTGAATATATGGAGAATGCGTTGAATTTCAAAATTGTGGGCGAGGAAGGAATAACTTTTAGGAAACACAGCACAAGGCCCCTCCCGACCTCCCCGAAGGGGAGGAGAAAAAATATAGAATCGAAAACCCTCCCCTTTGGGGAGGGCAAGGGAGGGGCTGAATCTTTTGAAATCCCCAAGCTGCTAACTGGTCATGTTGATTTTGTCCAAGTCCGCAATGGCCAGATTCATCTGCTGGATTACAAACCCAACGCCAAAAAGGAAAAGCCGATTGAACAGCTGACTTGGTACGCGCTGGCCTTGTCGCGATTGACGGGACTGCGATTGTATGAGTTCAAATGCGCTTGGTTCGACGAAACGGATTATTTCGAATTTTATCCGTTGCATGTGGTGAAAAAAATTCAAAGCAAGAAGAAAAGAAATGTGAGATATCGCTCCGGCATCGTGGCGCAAATTCCGACGGATGATATAATACAGATAGTCAGGAGAAAATAATATGCCGTACAATAATTATAAACCGGGATTTAAAAAATTTGGAGTAAAAAAACCGGTCAGGAGTTTTCGCGATTTGGAAGTCTATCAAAAAACTTTGGAATGTTCGGTTTTGATCGACAAAGATATTCTGCCGGCTTTGGAAAAAGTGAAGGATCCCAAAATAGCCAAATTATCCGAAAGCGCGATGTCCATTCCGCTTGATATCAGCGAAGCCCACTCCTTGCGCTTTGCGGATTCTTCGTTGGCTTTGGGCTACATCGAAAAAGCTATGGCCGGCTGCAACCGGATGTCCGTCTACCTCGACCACATCAAGGGTCTCTACGGAGACAAAGTCAAAACCGATTTAATCGAAGATTTAATCACTCGCTACACGATAGTTCGCAGCAAGATTTTCCGCCTGGAATTGTCTTGGAAGAAATTTATGAGCTCCCCTTCTGCTTCAGAATCAAATGTTCACACTCTCCGCCGATAATGGCAAGCCTGTGACTCCATAGCCGTTGTACCAATCGTCGGTATAATTTCCGTTCCCGCTGGTGTGCTGATTCGGAAATGATTCGGACATATCCGACCAAAGCAAATTGTAATAGCTTACCGGGGCCGAATCGGTTTGCGCGTCCGCCAAACCGTAATAAAATTTTGAAAATACCGTCTTCAAATAACTGCCGCCGCTAATCATATTGGAATCCGAAGAAAGTGAAGTAGAAACGGAATCGGAACCGGAAATAGACGAAGAACTTGAATTATCGGCTTCCGCTTTTAAGGTGTAAGTTTCCGTTTGTCCGGCGGAAATGACTTCTTCCTGATTAAAACTGACGACTAGGGTATTAGCGCCAACTCCGAGAGCATTGTTGGCGGTGGTTAAACCCACGAAATTATTGTTGACAATATTCCCAATGGTAACCAAATTCGTGTAATCGGCATTTCCTTTCAAAAAAGAAAAATTCTTCAAGACGGGATTGCTGTTGTTCGGATCGTTCATCGTCACGACAAAAGTCAATTGCTTAATCGAAACATTTCCGTTCGCCGGAGCGGCAACGCTGAATTTGTAAAGACTGGCTGTTGAGTTATTGGCGGCAGTCGCCTTGTCGAGCGGAACGGAAGTTAAAATCGGGAGGCTTTTAAAAATTTTCAAACTGTTCACGGTTACGCCGGAGGCCGGCAAATTGACGCCGCCATAAGAAGCGGAAAAATTAGTATAGTTGCTGGCAACTCCATCAATCAAAGTCCCCTTGCTATTCGCGGCTTTGACATAAACTAAAACCGGCGCCAGATTGATATTGGCGCTGTCGGAATCTATTTTGTTGCCCAAATCATAAGAAAGTGTTATCGATTTGGTCCCATTGAGCGGAACGGAAAAAACCGAATTGAAATTAAAACCGGCGTTGCCGGTGTCGTAATTTATTTTTAGCGGAGATGTCGCCAAGACGGTTCCCGTCGCGGTATCCGAAAAAACGACATCCGAGATCGGGAGCGAACTGCTCAACCCGGGAATGACAAAGTCCAATTGCGAAATGGTGTAATTGTCGGCAACACTGGTAAAAGCAAATGCGGCTGCGGGAACGGATCCGCCCGCCATAACCATCTTGGCCGGCGGAGTGGTGGAATCCGCGGAGACGGAAAAAGAACTTGCGCCAAATGAAATGTTTTGTCCCGACAAAACAACATCGGCATTAGTGGAAACAGATGAAGCGGAAACAGCCGACACGCCGGAAACCAAAACGCTCGCGGAGAGCGCCGAATTGAGCGGAATGGAAGAATTCACATCCGCGTAAACCGCCAAATCGGTCGCGGCTCCCGCCGCCAAAATAAAGTTTTTCGGCGAAAGATAATTTTGATTGGCGACTGTGCCTGAATTCATAGTTTGCTGGCCGTAAACGATGTCCAAATTATTCACATACTGATTGGCAATATAGGGATTTGAATTCAAGCTCAAGTCAATTTCGATTTTATTGAGATTGACCGCCTCGGTGGTGTTGTTTTGTAAAGAAAAATCCGCCAGCTTAAGATTGGTTTGCGGAGCCGTCACGGTCTGGTTCGCATAAGAACTATTTTGCGCCAAATCCAAGGTTCCGGAAATGGGCGTCCCGGCGCCGACTGCGCCCGCCGTAGTCGAAGACGAAGGCTGGGTATTGCCTGGCGTTGAATTTGTCCCATTTGCCGATGTTGCCAAAACAGCATTGGCTTTCGCCCTGGAAGCCGGACCGAAAGACCCGTCCCCTTTCAAACCATTCGCTAATTGAAAAGCGATCACCGCTTTTTTCGTGCTCGGACCAAACTTACCATCGATTTTGCCAGTTAAGAATCCTTGTGTTTGTAAAAAATTCTGCAAGTCGACTACCGCCGCTCCGCTCGAACCCTGTTTTAAACTGACGGTAAAAGAAGCGTGAACAAAAACCGGCAAAACAAAACTTAAAACAAAAACGAAAAGCAAAGCTTTTTTTGTTGTTTTCATAGCGCGATCGACCGGACTTGAACCGGCAACCTCTCCCGTGACAGGGGAGCGCTCTAACCAGTTGAGCTACGACCGCAAAATACAAGCTTTTTCGCTAACCAAAACAGCTACGACCGCAAACTTTTTTTTATCGAGGTTTAACCTCGATTGTGTCGACGGCAGGGAGCGCGCCTGCGACCTTCTCTTTATGAGTGAGATGCTCTACTGACTGAGCTACGTCGACAGATACAAACCATATTCGACAAGTAAACATTTTGGCATGTCACTTGCCGACTTGTTGCGGGAGGCCGAATCGAACGGCCGTCTTAAGGTTATGAGCCTTACGAGATGCCTCTTCTCTATCCCGCTATATTTTTTATATTACCTTAAATTAGCAAAAAAAACAAATCTTAAAATTCAAATAAACCCGTAGCTGTGAAAAATCTGCTCGTATAAAGCGATGACTCTTTTGGCTTCGTGCTGGGAGAGTTCAAAAGCCAAACCTTCGTGCGCGATCCGGTTGCGGATAGTATGCACTTCCCAAGCGGCGGAAAGTTGAGGAAAAGTTTCTTGACTGGCCATTTTTAATCTGTCGCCCAAACTCTCGCCGTGAAAACCCAATTGTTCCATTAAGGTCTCCAGCATCGCATCCGCCTCGATAATCGCGAGCTTCCAGTCGCTTCCGTGCTGTGAAAAAAGATATTCCAAAGTTTTGCTCCAATGCTCGTTTTTGGAACCGCCGACATCTTCGCGCAATCTTTTTTCATACTCGATTTTATTGTGAGCGTATTCTTCAATTTCATGCTGTAAATGCGCTTTTTCTTTTTTGCGAATTTCCAGCAAACGGATGAAGGAATAGCAAATCACCGTTAGAAAAAATATCGCCAAAAGGGCTAAGACGGTTTTTGCAAAACCAATTGTCTGCGGATTTAAAATAAAAGAAAAAAGCTGTTTGAAAAAAGCATTGCCATTATTAAACAAATAGCTCGGGTCGAAATATTTATTATTCAGAAAAGTATTTTGAATCAGAGGATTTTGACTGGCCGGTTGCATATACAAATTATATCATATTGCCTCGAATTTCTTTCCAACTTCAAAAAGCAAATCTTCCCGGAAATGCGGAGCCATAAATTGAATGCCGAGCGGCAATTTATTCCCTTCTGTTTCCGAAAACCCGGACGGAATGGAAATAGCCGGCACACCGACCATATTGGCGGTAATCGTAAAAATATCCGCCAGATATACCGACAGCGGATTGCTCTTCTCCCCTATTTTCCAAGCCACAAACGGCGCCGTTGGCGTGGCAATAATATCAACTTCTTTAAATGCTTTTTCAAATTCTTTTTTTAATTCGTTCCGAGCAATCTGCGCTTTGCCGTAATATGCGTCGTAATAACCGGCGGATAAAACATAGGCGCCAAGCAAAACCCGGCGGCGGACTTCTTTGCCAAAACCGACACCTTTAGTCAATTTGTAATCTTCCAATAAATTTCTGCCGTCTTTGTGCAAGCCATAACGCACACCGTCAAAACGAGCCAAGTTGGTTGAAGCTTCGGCGGGCATAATAATATAATAGGTCGCCAAAGCCAGATCAATATTTCTGATGGAAATATCTTTAATTTCAAAACCAAGTTTTTCCAATTTTTTTATCGATTCTTTGAAATTTTCTTGGACTTTCTGATCAACCCCTTCGGCGTTCACTAAACTCCACGGCACGCCGATAACTTTTTTAGGTTGTCTCACTACGGAGGAGACTACGGAGGAGTTTCCTCCGTATAACACAGAAGAAGTGCTGTCCAAAATATCCGGTCCGGAAATAGCTTCGTAAATAATTTTTGCGTCTTCCGTGTTTTTGGCGATGCTGCCAATGCAATCGAGCGACGAACCCATCGCGATAAGTCCATAACGAGATACCTGGCCATAAGTCGGCTTCATTCCCACGATTCCGCAAAAACTTGCCGGCTCCCGCACGGATCCGCCGGTGTCGGAACCGAGCGCGCCGAGCGCCAGGTTCGCCGCCACCGCCGCAACCGATCCGCCGGAAGATCCTCCGGCTACTCTTGATAAATCATTTGGATTTTTGGTCGCTCCAAAAGCGGAATTTTCCGTGGAACCCCCCATCGCAAACTCGTCGGTATTTGTTCGTCCTAAAAATATCGCGCCTTGCTTTTTTAATTTAGCTATTACTGTGGCATCATAAGTTGCGACATAATTTTCCAAAATTTTTGATGCCGCGGAAACTCTTCGGCCCTTGATTAAAATGACATCTTTAATCGCCAACGGAATGCCTAAAAGCGGAAATGATTCCCCTTTTGCGATTCTTTCGTCCGCAACTTTCGCCTGATCCAAAACATCCGCAAAAACTTCCAAATACGCGTTGAGCTCTTTATTTTTTTTCTTTATTTCGTACAAATAAGCCGAAGCCAAATCCACCGCCGAAAATTCTTTCGCGTCAAGTTTTTTTCTGGCTTCTCTAATTGTCAGATTTTTTAAATCAATCATAAAATTTCTATAAAATTTTTTTCACTTTCAAAAATCCGTCTTTGGAATCGGGAAACTGCGAGATAATCAGATCGTGAGAAAATTCGCGCGGCATAATTTCATCGGGGCGCCAAACATTATAAGTTGCATTGTTCAACACCGAGTGTTGAACATCTATTTTTTCGATAACTTTCACATATCCCAAAATGCTGTCCATATCGGCCAGCAAATCCTTTTTTTCCTCTTCGGAAAGCTCAATTCGAGCCAGCTCGGCCAGCAATTCCACATCTTTGATGTTCATGTTTTTAGTATAGCAAAATAAAAATAAAAATAAAATACAACCTCCTAAATCCCTCTTGTCAGGGGGACTCCCGAATTTTTCCTCCCCTGACAAGGGGAGGTTAGGTGGGGTTGCATTTCCTATCCTATTAGCGCCTTGATCCTATCTGATATCGGAGGATGTGTGGAAAAAAGATTTGATATTTTCTTGCCAAATTTACTTCCGCCGGTCGGGTCGGCAATATACAGATGCGCGATAGCTGTTGATTGATGTTTCATTGGTTGACTGTAATCGGAAATTTTTTGAAGCGCAGAAGCCAAACCTTCCGGATAACGGGTCAGCATTGCTCCGGAAGCGTCCGCCAAAAATTCCCGCTTGCGGGAAATGGCAAGCTGGATTAACATCGCGACGATCGGCGCCATGATGGATAAAATAATTCCGATAACTATCAAGATAGCACCGCCTTCCCCTTCGTCTCTATTGTTGCGACCGCCGCCGAAAAATAAACTGTTTCGAAACACGCTCGCCAGAATGGAAATGAAACCAACCAAAACCACAATAACAGTTGAAAGCAACATGTCGCGATTACCGACATGTGAAAGCTCGTGTCCGATCACTCCTTCCAGTTCAGTTTTGTTTAAAATTTGCAAAAGCCCGGTCGTGGCGCAGACCACCGCGTGATTTTTGTCCCGGCCGGTGGCAAAAGCGTTCGGCGCCGGATCTTGCACCACATAAACTTTCGGCATCGGCAAACCGGCCGTAATGGAAAGATTCTCCACCGTGGTATAAAGATCAAAATATTCTTCCCGGCTGGCAATTTTCGCCCCGGCTAATTTCAAAACGATTTTATCCGAATACCAGTAAGAAAAAATGTTCATCAAGATGCTGAAAATTATGAAAAAATACAGAATGTCCGTGTTGCCGAAATAAATGCTGAAAAACCATCCGAGACCTATAACCACGACAAAAAACACAGCCATTAATAGCCAAGTTTTTTCAACATTTTTTGTTTGCTGCGTATAAAGCGTCGCCATAAATTAGTGTTTTGCCTGCATTTTCTGATAACTCGCGATCATTGAATCAATATAAGACCCGTTGCAACCTGCGGAGACAATTTGATTTTTGTCCAGATTATTCTGCGCGAACAAGCCGAGCGTGCCGTAAAAATATATCTGGCTCGCGTATTTGGCTAAATCCGTTTTATCCGGAGCGATAAACTTAACCGCGTTCGGATTGGTGTCGTCCGCCTCTCGCGTAATGCTGATTGGACAAGAAATATATTGACCCGCCAATTTATTGCCGGTAATGTCAGAGAGCGCGCTGTCTTCCGGGTAAGACAATTTGAAAATGCAGCTGTTTCCGTTTTTGGAAATTTCAAAATTAGTCGGGAATAAACCGTCCGTCAAAACTCCGGCGGCGTTGTCGCAACGAAGCGCGCTGCGCCCCAGGCAAGTCAAAACCGCGTTTTTTTCATAAGTGGCCGGATTCTTCAAATTCGGCGAAATCGTCGTTCCGCAATCTGCCACTTTATTGTTTTCCGTTTGAGCGATGCCGAAAATTTTTCCGAAATCCAAAACGGGTAAATTGAAAACCAGAGCGGGAATTTTGAAACTAAACGAAGGCAATTTGAAACTTGGAAAATGGAAAGACGGAAAACTGAAAGTTGGCCATTTGAAATTGAAAGACGGCATTTGGAAATTGAAAGATGGAAATTTGAAATCAAAAGACGGCAAACTTAAAACCGGCAGAGAGAAATAAAATTTAGGCAATTTTAGAGCCGGAAAAGATACTTTCTGGAAAAAGCCGGCATACGCGATCCAAGCATTGGCGGATAATTCGTCGGAGGATTGCCAAGAATTCACGGAAAAATTTTGGAGCGCGTTAAAAGAATTAACGGATAATTCCCGCGAATTTTCCATTCCCTGATTCCAATAGGAAATTATTTGCGGCTGATAAAAATACCAGGAAACAACACAAAGCAAGCCTGCCACAATAAAGACTGAATTTTGCCAAAATGTTTTTGTAAACATAAAAGTTTAAAAATAAATTTAAAACTTCACTTGAACTGGATTAACCGCGGCGTCGTTTTCCGCCAAGTTAAACAAATCCATCGATGCAAAATGAAATACTGAAGCGAACAGATTGGCGGGAAAGGACTGAACCCTGATATTCAAATCGCGGACATTGCCGTTGTAAAAACGGCGCGCGGCTTGAATCTTGTTTTCGGTGTCGGAAAGTTCATTTTGCAACGCCAGAAAATTTTGATTGGCTTTCAAATCCGGATACGCTTCGGCGATGGCAAAAACGGATTTCAGCGCGCCGGTCAAAACATTTTCGGCGGCGCCTTTGTCGGCGATATTAGAACTCGCGCCCATCGCGGCGCTTCGCGCTTTGGTCACATTTTCAAAAGCCGTGGATTCGTGCGTGGCATAACCTTTCACGGTATTTACTAAATTCGGAATCAAATCATATCGACGTTTTAATTGCACTTCAATGTCCGCCCAAGCTTCTTTCGCCCGATTCACAAGTGAAACAAGACCGTTATAAATAAAAATTACCCACAAAATTAGCAGAACCAAAATAATTAAAATATATGTCATTCTGGTATTATAGCAAGAAACAGGAAACGCAAGCAAGTGGGGTGTGCATTCTGGCTATCTTTATTTCTTTCTTTGCCATTCTTCTACCAAAACCAAAAGCGGCGAAGCGAGAAAAATCGAAGAATAGGTGCCGAAAAACATTCCGGCGGTCAGCATCAGAGCGAAATACTTGGTAGTGACCGGACCGAAGAAAAACAGCGCCAGCAAAACCAGAATTACCGTGAGCGAAGTGCAAATGGACCGGACATAAGACTGTTCCAAACTTTTGCCGACCGTCTCGCCGAAATTTATTTTATTGATATTCGCTTGGTTTCTTAAATTTTCTCGGATGCGATCAAAAATGACGATGGTGTCGGAAACGGAAAGGCCCAGAATCGTCAGCACCGCCACCACAAAAAGCGTGTCCATTTCGGCGCCGTAAAAATGAGACAGCAAAACAAAAAGTCCGACCGGAATCGCCACATCGTGGAGTAAGGTTAAAATCGCGATAATCCCATATTTCCAGGACGAAACCGGTTTGGAGACCTTGCGAAAAGCAAAAGCGATGAAGCAAATAATCGCCAGCGAAATTAAAATCACCGCGGTCACGGCTTTGCGGGTGAGTTCGCGGCCGACCGAAGGCCCGATGGAATTAAAACTCAATTCGGTAAGAGCGTTGCCATCGCCTCCCGAAAGCGCGCTCAAAAGTTCCGTATGTTCGGCATCCGTTAAATCGCGCGATTTTACAATATAACCCAAATCTCCGGTCGGTTGGAGAGAAATATCTCCGAAGTTAAGGTCGGCGAGAGGTTTGGCCAAATCAGCCTGCATTGGGCGTTCGGTTTTATAAACAACCTCGGTCAAAGCGCCGCCCTTGAAATCAATTCCAACTTTCAATCCGAAAACAAACAAAGCCAAAAGCGAAAGAATGACCAATGTTGCCGAAATGCCGATGAATATTTTTTTGTGTCTGATGATAAACATAAATTTTATTTTTTCTCCGAAGTTAAACTAAATCCGCTAGAAAACAAAAAACGGGCGACCTTACCCTCACCAATAAAGCTCAAAGCGGAAAGGAAAATCCGGGTAACCACGATCGCGCTAAACATCGACACAATCACCCCCATACCGAGCGTCAAAGCGAAACCTTGAATCAAGGAAGTTCCGAACCAAAAAAGAATCACCGCGGTGATAAAATTGGAAATATTGGAATCGCGAATAGAATTCCAGGCGCGGGAAAATCCGAGTTTGGTGGCTTCGGCAATGGTTTTTCCGGAACGGATTTCTTCTTTCAATCTTTCAAAAATAAGCACATTGGCGTCCACCGCGATGCCGATGGAAATTATGAATCCGGCGATGCCGGCCGCGGTCAAAGTGACCGGCAATAATTTAAAAAGCGCCAAAATTATGGAAATAAAAATACATAGCGAAACAACCGCCACTAAACCGGGCAAACGATACAAAAGAATCAGAAAAATAACCACCAATAAAAACCCGATGATTGCGGCTTTGACGCCGGCGGCCACCGCGCTATCACCCAAGATGGCGCCGATGGTTTGAGTGGAAAGAATAGAAATCGGCACAGGCAAAGCGCCGGAATTGAGCCGACCCACGAGCTGTTTCGCCTCAGTCGGAGTGAATGATCCGGAAATCACCGCTTGGCCGTTTGGAATTTCTTCCCGCACCACCGGCGCGGAAATCGGCGCGCCGTCCAGATAAATCGCGACCGTTTTGCCGACATTATCTTTGGTGATTTGATCAAAAAGTTGAGTGCCGGCGGAATTGAATTGCAAAGACACGGTCGGTTCGTTGTTGGTGTCAAACGAAAGAGTGGCCCTCTCCAAATATCGGCCGGTTAATTGCGTCGGCACATACTGGGATTGAGCATTTACATTCAAGTTGACTTTGCCGTCCGCGCCTACGGTCACTTTTTGCGGAGTTGGCGGCGCTTCCGTTTCAAAAACCAAAAGCGGCGTCTGCCCGATCATCGCAATCGCCTGTTTGACATCGGTCACGCCCGGCAAATCCACAATTAATTCTTCGCCCGCGCCGGAAACAAATCCGCCATTCTGAACTTGCACTACCGGTTCGGAAATTCCGAAAAGATTGATGCGGCGTTCAATCACATCGCGCAGCGCGTCCATTGAATCTCCCACTTGCCCGGCTGGCACCGCGCTGACATCCGCTTTGTAAATCAAATGCGTCCCGCCGGATAGGTCCAAACCCAACCGAAATGGATGATTTTTCAGAAAAGAGCCGGCATTGGAAAAATTCTTGTTCAATTTTGGTTCGGACTTAATAACAAAAAGAGCCACTCCCGCGCCTAAAATCAAGATTATTAAAGCTGGAACAATTTTTTTCCACATATAAATATACGAGCATATTACACACTTTTCCCCAAAAATGCAAATCAAAATGTGGAGATAGAAATTGTTGGTTTGTGGTCTCTGAGGAAATTAAAATGTTATATTTATTCTGAATTTACTACTCAAATCTTGATTTACAGCATCAAGTTGTCTTTGTAGCTCTTCAACAATTTGAGCTGTATTACCCAATGTCTGGGCATTTTTTATGTCTGTCTCTAATTTTTTCTTCAAAGTTTGAAGTCTTGTTAATTCATTAAGCATACCTTCTGGTACTCCTTCATCCATATAATTTTATTCCCTACTCTTAACTACAGGTATACATTATTATTTTTAATATGAGTAGCATACCACACAGCGGTTTTCTCGGCAAATTCCAAACTTTCCAAATGTTCAACACTCGGTGTTGAACATTATTGCTTTATAAAATATTCAACCAACCAAGCGACAAGAGCGCCAAGAACAAATCCACCCAAAATGTCAACCGGAAAATGCACGCCGGCGATAATTCTGGCGAGACCGATCAACAGCGCAAAAAACATAAACCAATAGCCGGCTTTTTTATGCATAAAAAAAATGGACATTGCCAAAGCCATGAAAAAAGTCGCGTGTCCGGAGGGAAATGAATATCCGGTCTCCGAAATCAAAGAATGAACCTGCGAAAAAGCGTCAAACGGTCGCGGCGTCTGAATAAAAATTTTCAAAAGAATGGAAACAATATAAGCCAAAATACCAGCAAAGAACACGCCCAGTATTTCTTTTTTCTTTTCCCAGAAAACTTGCGCCGGACTCTCGGCTCCGAGCACTTCGTGATGAAAAAGCAGAAAAAGTCCGGCAAAAATTATCACCAGATACGGAAAATAAACCGCAAAGAAAATAATCACATCATCAAAAATTTTTGACTGATGCGCAAAACTATAAAAAAAGAAAAAGATTTGATTGTTCATGTGTGAATTCTCCCCTCTCCTTGACAAGGAGAGGGGCTGGGGGTGAGGTCTTTCGCCACTGTCAACACATTATTAAGCAACATCGCCACCGTCACCGGACCGACGCCGCCGGGCACAGGCGAGACGAAGCTTGTTTTATCTTTTACAGATTCTAAGTCAACATCCCCAACAATACTACCCTCTTCTTCCGAAGTCCCGGCGTCTATCAATACGGCTCCCCTTTTTATCATATCACCTGTAATGTATTTTCCCTTGCCTATGCCAGAAATTATAACATCAGCTTTTTTTATGAGTTCTTCTTTGTGCTCGGTCTTGCTTCTTATTATTTCAGGATTCAGCCCGCGAAATTTCAACAAAGCGGTAACCGGTTTGCCAACGAGATTTCCTTGCCCTAAAATAACTATATTTTTTTTAGTTAAATTCAAATTTAAAGAATCAAGCACTGCTATACAAGCTAATGCTGTGGGAAAACTTATTTCTCCAGCGGTTGAACCGCTGTAAAATTTCTCACTCGCAACAGAACCTAAACAATCTACATCCAGATGAGAATCTATTGCATCGAGAACTTCTTTACGATTTATATGTATAGGCAATGGAAGTTGTAAAATTATTCCACACATATTTGGAATTTTATTCAAAATTTTTATTTCTTTAATTAATTCTTCGGTGTCTATGGATGCCGGAAAATTAGCATTTTGAAATTTAATGCCGACCGACTCGGCGGTCTTCCCTTTCATTTTGACATACTGCCAAGAAGAAGAATTGTTGCCGACCAAAATATCGCAGAAAATTGGCGCAAAAGGCAAATTTGCCACTTCTTTTTTTATTTTGGCTAAAATTTCGTCGCGGATTTTTTTCCCGTTTATAATTTGCATGGTGTCATACTCCCAAAAATTCATTTTTCATATCATCAGGGTGCGCCGACCGGCCGTAACGGCGCATGCTTTGCAGAATTCCCAAACTCACAAACTCAACCAACAAATGCGAACCGCCGTAACTCATAAAAGGCAGTGGAATGCCGGTTACCGGCAAGAGTCCTAGATTCATTCCGATATTGACGAGTATATGGCTCATAAAAAAAATAGCAACACCTATTCCAAAAAGCATCTCAAAGTTTGATTCGCCCAAAGAAGCGGTGGCGAGAATACGCCAAATTACCAAACTATAAAGGATAAGAATGAAAGCGTCGCCGACAAACCCCCATTCTTCCGAATAAGCTGCAAAAATAAAATCGGACTGCGGCACCGGCAAAAATTTCAATCTGGACTGTGTTCCAAAACCCAAACCTTTGCCGACGATTTGTCCCGATCCGATCGCGATGGTTGATTGAAAAACATTATAGCCGGTTTTGTGTATATCCGAGAGCGGATTAATGAAATTATAAATGCGGGCTTTTTGATACGGCGCGAAGGCAAAAAACCAAAGCGAGGCAAAAATAACCGCGCCGGTGAGAATGACTAAAAACAAATGAGCTTTGGAAATTCCGGAAATACTCACCATTCCGAGCCAGATTAAAAGGATAATCATCGCGCTGCCAAAATCCGGCTGAAGCAAAACCAAAACCAACGGAACAAACGCATAAAATCCGGAAATAAAAATGTGTTTGACATCGCGGATTTCCACATGCCGGCGGGAAAAATATTTAGCTAAAACCAAAATCAGGGTCAGCTTCATCAAATCCACCGGCTGAAAAGAAAAAATCCCGAAATTAAACCAGCTTTTGTGTCCGTGCGAAATATGCCCCAGCACAATCAGCGCCAATAAAACAAAAGAAACAAAAAGAAACAACGCCACCAGCACATCGGTCCGTTTCAAAAAACGAAAATCAATAAAAGAAAAAACAAAAAAAACGGCGAAAGACAGAAGCACCCAAACAATCTGCTTGCCGAAAAAGTCGCCGGCATTTTCCGCGGCGGTGAAAGACTTCATTGTGACCAACCCCGCCAAGACGATCGGGAGAACAAATAAAACGAGCAGCCAGTCGATCTTTTTAAAAAATTTTTCAGCCATAGTTTTTTATTCCAGTTTCGCGGAAAAAATATCGTATTCCGGAATCAATTCCTCCTGCACAACAGCGCCTGAAAAAGGTTCCGGCCAAGTAAAATTGATATTGGCAGTTTGGAGCGGACTAAGCTGGCTCAAATAAGTGCTGCTCCCGGAAAGCACATTGCCGCTACCGTCATAAAGCAAGGCGACGACATTCACATTGGGAATTATAAAAAGCGAATCATTTTTAACCATAGCCGAGATCTCTGGACTGGTCGCCTCGTTGCTAAGCTTGATGTCGGAAACCTCGACTTTTATTTGGTCAATTTTATCTTGCGGGACTTGTATCCATTGCGGCGTTTCCGTGAATTCAAAAGAAGTGTAAATCGGGATGGAATTTCCGACATCGATGCCCGGCGCAAAAACGGCAAAATTTCCGGAGATCGGTATGTCGGTTGTCCCTTCGCTCATGCCAATGTAAATATTGTTCGCGTCGGCAAAACGGAAACGATAACTCACTTTTTCGGCCGCGTCCGTCTTGTTGTGATTCACGATATAGGCGACCGCGTTGTATCGCCCCGGCGCCACTTCGAAAGCCCGCGCCCAAAGAACCGAAACTGTGTCCACTTGCGAGAGGCAAGCGTTCGGGCAGGATCCGCCGCAATCAATGCCGGTTTCGTCGCCATTTTGAATGCCATCGACGCAAGACGGCGCTTTGTTTAGACTGGGAGAAATTATTAAAAAACCAAAAATAAAAATAAAAACCAGCAAAACAACCACATAAAAAATTTGCCTCTTTAAAGCCCAAGCGCTGAATGCCATAAGAATATGATAACACTAAAAATAAAAAATTAAAACTCGCTTTTGCGGCGAATTTTTTGTATAATATCATTATGGAAAATAATAAAAGTCTGATTGGTTTCGGGATAATTTTAGGCCTGTCTATTATCATAAGCTTCAGCATCGGTTCTTACACTTTTTACAAGCTCCGAGCGACGAATTTCATTTCCACCACCGGTTCGGCCACCAAAGAATACACTTCCGACAGCGTGAAATGGACCTCGAATATTACTCGCACTGTCACCCTTGCCACCGTCAAAGACGGCTATAAAAAAATGGCTTCCGACTTGGCGGCGGTAAAAAGTTTCTTGAGCTCAAACGGCATTCCGGACACTTCCATAGATATTGCGCCTATTTTTATGAATGAGATTTATGATAACAACAGCAACCAAGCGAATAAAAACTACAACCTAACCCAAAACATTACCGTCAATTCCAGCGATGTGCAAAAAATCGCCAACCTTTCAAAAAATACCAGTTCGCTTGTTATTGATCAAGGCATACTTTTCTCCACCGTGTCTCTGGAATATTATTATTCCAAACTTCCGGACGCGCGGGTGGCTCTCCTTTCCGACGCCATCGCCGACGCCAAAGCTCGCGCTGAAAAACTAGCGGAAGCCGGCGGCAAAACTATCGGGGCTTTGCAATCCGCTTCAAGCGGCGTGGTGCAAGTGCTGGCGCCGAATTCCGCCAACACCAGCGACTATGGCACCTACGACACTTCTTCCATCGAAAAAAATATAATGGTCACAGTCAAAACCAGTTTTGAAATTAAATAAACAAAGCAAAAAATATCGAGGACTACCCTCGATATTTTTTCTATAAAACAAAAAACACTACTTCAACAAACCGACAAGTATTGGAGCAAATATAGCAAAGATTACGACAATAACAATTAAAAGTATGATAAATTTCTTTGAGAAATTTTTATTTAATTGTTCTTGAGACTCCTTTCGACTGACAGAAATTAAAAGAAAAATAGTAAGAGCAACCCAAAATATCGCTTGAATAATATTTCTTGTTTCTAGACCAAAAGAGCCGTTCCTGACTGAATCAAATGTGAACACACTGGATTCACATATTAAAGCAAAAACGGCAAGACCTGAAGCCCATTTTCTTTTATTGTCCATTTTTACTGGTTCCATAGAATTAATTAGTTAGATAGTTAGATAGTTAGATAGTTATTAAACAAATACACCAGATCTCGATCTATCTATATAATAGTATGAAACGCGCCAAAAATCTAATTCGTTAGTGTATCATATATGATATATTAAGAAATTGTCTGTTCGGAATGGGTGAGCTTGGGATTGGGACCCAAGCGCAAGACTCATTGAGAATTTTTGTGAGAGTAACGAAACAAAAAGTCCAATGAGTGGACAGCTCCTGTAAGGAGGAGGTGTGACTTTTTTTATTCTAACTCCTCTGATGTTGGCACTTCAAAATGCTTAATTGCATCATCGAGACGAAACTCATCAATATGAAAAGTATTTGGTGGTAAATTTTTATTACGCTCTTCTAACCGTCGCATAAGTTCTTCGCGTGACACTTCAAATTATTAATTAGGATTTTTTCTTATAAATATCGTAATCATCTCTAATAACCCAAGAAGCTACTTTGAATATAGCGTCAAGAGGATAGTTAGGATTATTAACTACATATTCTTTAAGAATATCCATCTCAGGATCATTTTTTAAAGTCGTTAGAGTTTCAAATGCCCCATTTTCATAATCATATAATGTTCTTAAATTCATTGTGTCCATTAAAGTAAAAATTTTTGACTTAAGAATTGGATACTGTTTACTGAAGCCGCTTTTTTCCAAAATTTCTTGACCTTTTTCATTAGGAACAGTGGGGCTGTGGCTGACTCCATATCTCGTATGTATTTGTAAGGCCTCTATGTTTGCTCCATGTGTTGCAATAGAAGAACGAAAATTATCAACTGCCACAGATATACTATCTACGGTTTTTGAAATTAATCGTACTTTTTCATCCGTTCTAACTATTATTTCTTTTGTTTCCCCTAAAAGGATATTGGAAATAAAATTACCTATTTTTTTTATTAAAGATAGTTTTTCGTCCATATTCATATTATATACTATTAAAATTTATAAACAAAATAATTGTGGAAAACCCAAAAACCAGTAGTTTTTACTGGTTATTTCTAATCAAGTACTCGATGCTGGCGACTGCCTACTTTTGCCATGAAGACTATCATCGGCTCGACAAGGCTTAACTTCTCTGTTCGGAATGGGAAGAGGTGTGACCCTTGCGACAAATCACCAACACTGAAAACTCGATTTATTGAACATAGGAAAAACCTATGTCACTACATAGGAATTTCCTATGTAACTTATTTTTGTGGTTTCCAAATTTCTTAACAGGAATCGAAACATTAGTACTTCTCAGCTGAACGGATTGCTCCGCTTACACTTAAAGCCTATCAACCTGATCATCTCTCAGGGTTCTTAACGATTCCTAATCTTGAAGCTGGCTTCCCTCTTAGATGCTTTCAGAGGTTATCCATTCCCGACATAGCTACCGAGCATTGCCCTTGGCAGGACAGCTCGTACACCAGAGGTCAGTTCACATCGGTCCTCTCGTACTAGATGCAAATCTTCTCAAGAATCAACGAGTGCAGTAGATAGGAGACCAACCTGTCTCACGCATCTACAATTTTACTCTTCAGTAAAATTTTTCCATTATTACTAATGGGATCGGACTGTGACATCAACTCAAATTGAGTTGTCTAACATTCAGTCTCTACGGGCAGAATATATTTCTATTAGATTCTATGTTATTGTAATCTACAGGAGAGTACAATGAAAAAACTGTTCATAGTTCTCATCCCTGTTCCGACACTTTTCGCCCTGGCGAAACTTTCGGAACATATCGCCATCTCAGAAGATGTGGCGATCGCGATTTTGTCGTTCATGGCTATGGCCATGGGGCAAATCGTGGGAGTTTATCTCCTGAGGGCACGCAACAAATAACTAGCGTGTCCTTTTTTTATATTCTTTCCCTCGGCGTTGTCCTTCACTTTCGTGATTAGGATTTCTCCGATATAAGTTAGCTTCTCACTATGTATTTCTACACAATGCCGCCGTGTGTACAATTTAATGTACTTGGTTGTCTTCGATTAAAACAGTTCATTTTTTAGTTCATGAATTCCTCTGAGGGTTCAAACTGTCAAGACTACAAAAAATTTATAATCTTAACGGTCTGAACCCAGCTCGCGTACCTTTTTAATTGGCGAACAGCCAAACGCTTGGCAGCTTCTCCACCGCCGCGCTAAGGTGAGCCGACATCGAGGTGCCGAACTCCGCCGTCGATATGAACTCTTGGGC
>JBAPNK010000027.1:0-2088 GCA_049279095.1 Minisyncoccia bacterium | reverse complement strand
ATTCTATATCAACTGAAAATTTTTTCGAGAGTTTTCATTATAGAATCATTGACAGAAAATATATTTTTAATGCCAAAAGTAAAATAGAAGAAATTGAAAAAAAATCAGAAAGTAAAATATATGAAGTGTTGGCAATTTTCGTAACAATTATTTCAATAATTTTTGCATTTGTAAATGGTGGAAAAGTTGTAATTCTTGACTTTAGTCTACCGTCTTTCTTAGTTCTAGGGGTAACTATTGTTTTTTGTTGGTGGGTTATTAAAACCATAAGTTCTGAAAATTAAAGTGGAACCTCAAATCCAAAACCTAAAAAAAGAAATTGAACTCATAAAACAGAGGAACTTGAAAGTGGAAGCTGATAAAGCTTGGGAAGTTAGTTGGGCTCGGAGATTATTTATTGCTATCAGTACTTATATTATCGCCGCCATTTGGTTGATTTTTGTCGTCCATGATACTTTTCCATTACTAAAAGCTTTTGTTCCAGCGCTGGGATATTTACTATCAACTCTTTCCTTGCCGTTTATTAAAAGGTGGTGGATTGATAATTATCATCTGAAATAGTTTTATTTTTTGTGTATATTGAATCCATAGGTAGACCTTGCAATTTTCTATAAATCTGTTATAATAAAAAAAGAGTTCTTGTGTAAAATTGAACTACAAAAAGGAGATTTTCTATGCAACATCTCGGCTCCAACTACAAGGAATTTGAGAAAAGGAAGCGCGGTCGCAAAACCGAAAGCTTTCTGTTCTACATCCAATCGGGCACCAAGAAGGAAAACATGGCGGCGTTTCTTGCCGCCGCGGTTGTTAAGGGTCTTGAGTAGGAGTCGTTGGTAACTTTGTTGCTCGAGGCGTTTTTCGTTTGTGTGGGAATTTGATATAATATAAACATGAAAGAAAAAATTCAAGAAAAGTTAAAACCTACGCAAGAACAACCAGTAAGAATAGAATTGGCAAAGCCCGAAGACTGGCAGGCGTATAAAAATATTTGGCTGGATGCCCTAGAGAAGAGTCCAGAGGCATTTCAATCAAGCTTGGAAAAATTTGAAAAAAGATCTGACGAAGCTTGGCAGGCTGATCTCAAAAATGACAAAAGAATATTTGTGTTTGCAAAAACTGATTCTACATTTAATGGTATAAAGAGTATTGCTAGCGCCATAGATGAACAAACAGGCGCATGGCTTATTTCAAGAGTTTATACTAGGCCTGATTTCCGTGGGCAAAGTCTTTCTGAGAAGGTACTTAAAGAAGTTTTAGAAGAAGTAAAAAAGAGAGGTGGAATAAAAGCTAGGCTCACTGTCAGAAATGGGCCAAAACAAGAGCCGGCTCGTGATGTGTATCGCAGGAAACTTGGTTTTAAAGATATAGCTCCATGGAACGATAGTATAGAAAATAGCTCTTTTTTAGAAAAAGATTTAAATTAATTTTATGTCCAAAGATCCGATCCAAGAAATTGAAGAAGTGGTCAAGGAGGTCCACGAACGCGCCGGGAAATACACTCGGCCGGTTTTTGCGCGGTATCCTTTGCTTTTTGCTTTTCTGATTGTTTTTTCCATTGCGGCTATTTTGCACGGCTTTGATCTTTTCACCGACGAGATTCCGCTTTTTAAACAGCATCCGCTTTATCTTATCCTGCTCGGGGTTTTGGCTTTAATTTTTACCGGCAAACTTTACGAATCGCTGGAGCGAATGAAATAAAATGACGCATCTTTTTGATATCACCTATTTAATCACGACTTACGGCTATTTGGGAATTTTTGTGATTATTTTTTTGGAATCCGGATTATTTTTTGCTTTGCCGGGAGATTCTTTGCTTTTCACCGCCGGACTTTTGGCTTCGGTTTACGGTTTTAATTTATCTTTTTTGATTTTTATAATTTTTCTGGCGACTTTTCTGGGCGGCTTGGGCGGATATGAAATTGGTGTTTATCTGGAGAAATTGAGAACCTTTTCTTTTTTCCGAAAAATTTTAAAACAAGAGCATATAAACAAAGCGCATCAATTTTTTATCAAATATGGCAAGTCGGCGATTGTTTTTTCCCGTTTCGTGCCGGTTGTGCGGACTTTCACACCGATTGTCGCCGGCAT
>JBAPNK010000026.1:0-11175 GCA_049279095.1 Minisyncoccia bacterium | reverse complement strand
GTTAATGTCCAAGATGTAAAAAATAAAATAATTTCTCTTAGCGCAAAAGAAATTCAGAACACCCGGCTTGTTGTAGATTGGTATGGACCAAAAGGTTTGACGCACGACGGCGATGACCCTTGGTTTTTGCGTATCAGAACTTACTCAAACGGAAAAAGTGAAGTAACTTTAAAAACTATTGTCGGAGTTTTGGGTGTTTCAAGGGAGTGCAGGGAAGTTAATTTCACTGTTTCTGACCCACAACAAGCTGGCTATTTATTGGAAGATTTAAATTTGGAAAAATATGCGCATCAAGAAAAAGATAGAGTTTCCTGGAAGCTTAATAACATGCAATTTGATTTAGATACATACCCAGGAATGCCTTCGTATCTTGAAATTGAAGCAGGAAGTGAAAAAGAAATTACAGATATGATTAAAAAATTAAATTTAGATAAAAATCAAACATGGAATGATGGCGAAAGGACTTTGATTAAAGGAAAATATAAATTAGATTGGTTTAATATGCGTTTTTAATTGCAATCTAATTCCAAAACAAAAAAAATCGCTCGTCCAGTTGCTAAATTTTTGGGAGTGGCATATAGTTTAGGCAGGGTTATTTCCAATTATTACCTAGAACACTATTTTATGGGAGGCTCGATTGTGTTTAGCCTTGGCTTCTCGCATCTGCCACCCACTTAGCTTTAAGCTATGGTAATACATTAGAAATAGTCCTAAGAAGTAATCCGCCACTAAGTTTTTTGGGCGGATTTTTTCTTAGGACACTAAATTTATAGCATTCTTCCCCTCCTTTCGGAGGAGGGGATTAAGGGGTGGTGATTTTTTTGAATTAAAAGTATAATCAATCTATGCAAAAAACAGCCAAAATAACTTTTTATGGAGGGACAGGTTCGGTAACCGGCGCGAATTTTCTTTTGGAAATCGATGGCCATGCCGAAGGACAGGCAAGCAAGAGAATTTTAGTGGATTGCGGACTTACCCAGGGAGAAAAATTGGCGGACGATGTCAATTGGGACCCTTTTCCGTATGACCCGAAGAGTATTGACATCCTTTTTATCACCCACGCGCATGTGGATCATCTAGGCAGAGTGCCAAAATTGATTGCTGAAGGTTTTCGCGGAAAAATTTATTCCACCGAGCCGACGTGTGGTCTTGCCTTGCCGATGCTCGAAGACACCGCTGGCATTTTAAATCAGAATACGGATTTAAATTTGGATAAAATTTACACGGCGGAAAATATAAAATTGGCGATGACCCTCTGGCGGGGTTTTTCTTATCATCAAAACATAAAAATCACTGACAATCTGCAAGTAGTTTTCTTGAATGCCGGGCATATTTTGGGTTCGGCGATGGTGGAATTTCTTTATAATGGCAAAAAAATTCTTTTCACTGGAGACTTGGGCAACTCGCCGTCGCCGATTTTGCCCGACACGGAGAAAATCACCGATGTGAATTATTTGATTATGGAGTCCGTTTATGGCGACCGCAACCACGAATCGCGAGGCGACCGCCGCAAATTATTGGAAGAAACGATCGAAGATAATTATAAAAGAAAAGGCACGCTGGTTATTCCGACTTTTTCTTTGGAGCGCTCGCAGGAACTTTTGTTTGAACTTGACGAATTGGTCACCAACGACCGCATTCCGGTGATGCCGATCTTTTTCGATTCGCCGCTGGCTATTCGTTTAACGGAAGTTTTCAAGCAATACAGAAGTTATTTCAATGAAGCGGCGCAAAAAATGATGACCAATGAAAAATATTTGTTTGATTTTCCGGGTTTGCACAGCACTTTAAAAACTGAAGAGTCGCGGATGATTGGCGCAGTGCCTAATCCGAAAATCGTGATTGCCGGGAGCGGCATGTCGACCGGCGGGCGGATTGTGCATCACGAGCGGCATTATTTGCCGGATCCGAACAACACTTTGCTTTTGACCGGCTATCAGTCGGTCGGCACGCCGGGGCGATTGATCGAGGAAGGATTGAAAACGGTGCGGATCACCGGCGAAGAAGTGCCAGTACGGGCGCACATCGTTAAAATTTCCGGCTATTCCGGGCATAAAGATTCGGACGGTTTGCTTAATTTCGTGGAAGATATGCAGGATACGGTGCAGAAAGTTTTCGTGGTCATGGGCGAGCCGAAATCGGAAATGTTTTTGGCGCAAAAATTAAAAGACAATTTGGGAATCAATGCCGTGGTGCCGGAACAGGGCAGCAGCGTGGTTTTGGAATGTTGACATCTTTTTCCAGTTTGCTATACTATATGTAAGATATATATTTAACATATATCAAAAATATGACTACCCAAGTAATTTTCACCATAGATAAAAAACTTAAATATGAAGCTATGCGCAAAGCCAGGTCTTTTGGTTTGCCTTTTTCTTCGGTGCTCAATCTTGCTACCCGCGCTTTCGTGGATGGAAAAATAAATGTTGAGATGGTTGATACAGAACATTTTAATGACAGAACGCGTCGCGAATTGATTAAAATTTCTCAAGATATCAAAGAGGGTAAAAATTTAGTTGGACCGTTTTTTTCTGCCGAAGAAATGATGAAAAGCTTAAGAAGCTAACTATGCGTCCATATTATCATCCCAATTTCAAGAAAAGGTTTTATAAGCTGCCGCAAAAAGTGCAGGATCGTTTCGGGGAAAGGTTAAATATATTTCTGAATAATATGTTTCATCCGATATTAAATAATCATTCCGTCGAATCAGCTTATCCCGGGTGGCGCAGCATAAATATTACAGGCGATTATCGCGCGCTTTTTGAGATGAAAGAGAAGGATATTGTTGTTTTTATGAAAATCGGCACGCATCCGGAGTTGTATTGATAAAAAATCACTCCCAAGTGGTTTTTTATTTTTTTATGCTATTATAGAAATATGGATCAAAATTCTTTCAACAAGCACGGGCATAATCAAATAAAAATTTGCGTTTCCGGCGCGGCGGAGACGGGGCATTGCGGGTTGGGCGCGCTCGATCTGGCCAAAGAGCTCGGCCGGGAAATTGCCCGGCAGGGTGCGGTCTTGGTGACTGGCGCGACGACCGGTTTTCCTTTTTGGGCGGCGATGGGCGCCAAGGAAGCCGGCGGAATTTCCATCGGCATTTCTCCGGCGGCTTCGGAAAAAGAGCATGTGGAAGTCTACAAACTGCCTCTCGACTATATGGATTTGATTATTTACACCGGTTTCGGTTATCCGGGTCGCGATTTATTGATTACTCGTTCCTCGGACGCGGTGATTTGCGGCTGCGGACGAATCGGCACGATACACGAATTCACCGTCGCTTTTGAAGATAAAAAACCGATTGGTATTTTTGAAGGCACTTGGGAAATGTCCGCCGAGCTGGAAGAAATTATCGCCAAAGGGCATCGCCCCAACGCCAAAGTTGTGCATGGTTCGGACCCGAAAAAACTGGTGGCGGAAATTATCGCCTTGGTAAAAAAAGACAAAATTCCGGAATATAAAATCACCAAAGATTCTACTTCGGATACAAACTAGTTTTTATTTTACTGCTTCCAAAACCTTCGCGAAGGTCGTCGGATGAAACTCGGCAAAGTCAGCCAGAATTTTTCTGTCTAGCATTATATTTTTTTTATGCAATGCGCCGAGCAGTTTGGAATAGGACATTCCCAACTCTCTCGCGCCGGCATTGATTTTGATATTCCAAAGTTTGCGGTTGTGCGATTTTTTGTCTTTGCGATGCGCGAAAGAATACGCGCCGGCATGCAAAAGCGCCTCTTTGGCTTGCCGTTCTTTCGTGGATCGCCCATGACGAAAACCTTTCGTTTGTTTCAAAACGCTTCTTCGCCTCTTTAACGCGTGAACTCCTTTTTTTACTCGGGTCATAAAATTTTATTTAACTAAATGGCAACAAGTGCGACCTTGGTTTATTTTTAATGACAAAATTTTGCCGTTTCTTGCCAGCGAGCTCGGTGGTGCGGGGTTGCTTGGCGTTGAAATGATTAAAACCCGGCTTGCGCGAAAGAATCTTGCCGTTTTTGGTAATTTTTAATCTTTTGGAATACGATTTATTTGTTTTCATGCCTTTCATATTATTTTTGTGGCGTTAAGCTCGTAGTTTTGTGGCGTTAAGCCAGGTTTTATTTCTTTTCTATTGTCGTAACCAATCCCTTCGGACCTCTTTTATAGGCGTCGGACACTTTGTATTCTTCGGTAATCAAATGCAAGACTCGGTCCAACCTTTCTCTTAAAAATTTTTCATCCATATACTTGGCGCGTCCGGCCAAGAACAATTCTACTTTCACCCGGTGACCTTCCTTGATCCATTTCGAAGCGGTTTTTGCTTTCAACTCCAAGTCGTGATCGCCGGTGCCTATTTTAATTTGAATTCCTTTCGTCTCGGTTTTGTTCGCTCCGGCTTTGGCTTTTTTCAACTTTTTATTTGCCTCATATTGATATTTGCCGAAATCCATCAATTTGGCGACCGGCGGATTGCCATTCGGCGATATTTCAATCAAGTCCAAACCCTTGCTTTGCGCCAATTCCAAAGCGTCTCTGATGCTCAAAACGCCAAGATTTTTGTTTTCATTGTCTAAAACCCGAAGTTCTTTGGCGCGTATTTGGTTGTTGATTCTTTCTCGCAATGGATATTAGTCGTCTAGGAAAAACCTTTGACTATGAGATGATAGCGCAAATAAGTCTTAAAGTCAACATATTATGATAATATATAAGTATGCCCAATTACGCCGAAAATCGCAAAGCGCGATTCAATTACGAGATTTTAGAAAAGTACGAAACTGGTATTGAGCTTTTGGGTACGGAAGTAAAATCGGTGCGCGGCGGGCAAATGTCGCTCGAAGGCGCGTTTGTGATCATTCGCGGAGGCGAAGCGTTTTTAATCAATGCCAGCATCCCGCCGTATCAGCCCAAAAATGCGCCAAAAGATTACGACCCATTACGAAATCGAAAACTTTTGCTGACCAAAAAAGAATTGACCGAACTGACGGGAAACGAAAAAAACAAGAGTTTGACAATAGTGCCAATTTCAGTGTATAATAAAAGTAGAAAAATCAAAGTCGAAATCGCTTTGGTCAAAGGCAAGAAAAAATTCGACAAGCGCGAGACTATCAAAAAGCGCGATACGGAACGAGACATCAGGAGAACTTTGAAAGAATAGCACCTCACCCGCTCCGACCAAAGTCGGAGCACCCTCTCCTTATAAAGGAGAGGGATATATGGAAGCTCTGCTACAAATATTTGGGACTGCCAGGCATAGACAGAAAATCATTTGCCATTGACGCATACCGAGAATGAACGCAATCTCGTTAAAATTCGTTCAATAGCTTAATTGCAAAATTAGCTTCCAAAGCAAAAAGCTTGGTCTCCCCATACTTCAGTATGAATGACTTCGCTTTCGCTTCAGTTTCCGCTTTAGCGTAAGCTGATGTCTCGCTTGTGGACTTCCGATATACAAGACGAGGCAACACATTATCGGGATACGGAAATGTTCGTTCGTCCATTTCCCGACAATTTAGAACTCGATTGAAAAATATTTTGCGCTTTTCTTAATTTTTTAATCTAAAACAAAAAGGCGCTACGTATGTAGATTTCTTGGTGAAAACTTTCTGCACGGGGATTCGATTTCCCCCAGTTCCACAATCACGAAAGTTCCCAGAAAAAATGGTCGCGCGCTTGCGCGCAAGAGTGAGAAGTGGGTGGCTAAAATCCTCGCCCGCTTTGCGGGTGCAAGCGAATTCGGTGGGTGGGCAAAATGAGATGGAGACGGACTTGTCGCGCAATTGCGAGTTCGTTCCAATTTTTTTGAAATAGTCGCGAATTTCAAAAAAATTGTCGCTAGTTTTCAATTGCGTGGCTTTTTTAATATCTAAAATCCATTCGCGCAAGGGTTCGACCCAATTCTTTCTATCAGCTCGGGCGGAGTCCATTTTTTGAGCGAGAGACACTTTTTGTTTCAAAAGCTCATTTTTCTTAAAAATATAGTTTTCTTTTGGTATATCGCCATCTAAATACAAACTAACCAACTCATCGAGCTTTTGTTCTGTTTCTCGCTCATTGTTTTTAATTCGCCCGAGCTGATTGCCCGACGAGATTTTTTCTTCTTTGTTCCATTCGTCCGTTTGTTTCATCATCCAGTCTGTCCATTCGTCGGGCAGAGAGATTTTTTGAAGCTGTGCTTTGAGTTGAAAGACGAGCCGATCTTCCCGCAAATATTCTTGCTCGCAATTTCCTTTCTTTTTAGTGCAACGATAGTAGCGATACTTTGTGCCGAAGCGGTTAGTTGCCCACTGAGCAGTAATCATACTTCCGCACTCGGCACATTTAAAAAGTCCCGTGAAAGGAAAATTGTGCCCGACTTTTGTTTTGCGGGGACGGCCTCGCTCGGCTAATCTTTTCTGTACGGCTTCAAATAAATCTGAAGAAAGAATTGGCATAAAGCTTCCGGGGAAATATTCGTCGTGATGTTTCGTAAGTCCAAGATATGCCTTGTTGCGTAATATTCTAAAAACGGAAGCTTTGGCAAGTGGCGTTCCATTACTCTGACATATTCCATGCTCCGACAAAAACTCGGCTAATGAGACCAAACCGTGGTTGCCTTTCGCAAATTCTTCAAAAGCGCGAACGATAATTTTAGCTTTCACCACATCAGGTTCGATATTTCTTGTCTTAACATTATTTACATATCCAAACGGCGCTTTTGTCAGCCACTCACCACGGCGGAGTTTTTGGCGGATTCCGCGATTGATATTTTCAGAAAGATTGTCAGAGTAATATTTGGATTGCCCGAACGCCACTTGCAACATAAACAGCCCTTGCGGGGTCGGTTCAAACCAAAATGTCGGAAAACGCAAAGAAACTATTTTGGTCGTGTCTACGGCGTAAATGACGCGTCCTCCGTCAATGCTATTTCTCGCCAACCTGTCCGGATGCCACGCTAAAATACCCACTCCGTCCATTGACTCGATACGCGACATCATTTCGCCGAATTTTTCACGGCCCGGTTTCTTTGCGCTTTTTGACTCTGTAAATTCCTCAAGAATTTGCAGGTTTTCTTTACGCGCGAATTCTCGCAGTTCAAACAACTGTGCCTCAATACTCATGACTTGTTTGTCGTCATCTTCGCTACTTTTTCGCGCGTATAGAAAATATTTTGGTTTAATCATTTTTTGTTTTTAGATTATTAAAAAAGAGTCCGTTTTCAATCTCATTTCTGAGTCCATTGCCCACCCACCGAATTCACTTGCGCCCGCAAAGCGGGCGAGGATTTTAGCCATCCACTCCTCACTCTTGCGCGCAAGCGCGCGACCATTTTTTCTGGGAACTTTCGTGATTGTGGAATATTGCTATCCTTTGCACGAACTTATTTTGAAAACCAAACGAACTAATGCGCACGCTCCGCGTGCCTCAAAACTTTAAACTAATTACTACGCTCCGATAATGTGGTAACTCAATGAACTCCGCTAGCGTGCCAAAGGCGCGCTCTGCCCTCATCCCATCGCAAACTCCATGCCTATTTAATTTCGCGCGGGTTTTCTTTTTTCGGAATGGGCGATGGGATGAGGGCTACTTGTATTATATAACATCATTGTTAGAAAAGACAATTAGATATATAATTCAACTGTGAATAACTCTGCGAAAAAATTGGGTCAGAATATGAAAAAAATTCGCCTTAAAAAGCAAATGTCGCAGGGCGACATTTGCAGAAAATTAAGCGTTGACCGTTCATATATTAGCAATGTTGAAAGTGGCAATAAAAATCCGACACTTTCAACCATTACAAAATTAGCAAAAGCCTTAGGGGTTTCGGTTGACGAGCTTTTGAAATAAAATAAGTTTTATTGTGTTGCTGGAGCAACAATATCAATTGGATAAGTCGTAGTTTTTCCTCCAACTGTAACGGTTAAAGTCTGACTAGCTACAGGGGCTGAACTGTCGAAACCAGTTATATCACTAGCTGTGACAGTTTCAACTTTTGTGGTGGTGTCACTATACGTTCCGGTTACTACTAACCCTGTGATGTCCAAGATGTCACCGACGGTGTAAGAAAGTTTAGTTGCTGGAGTTGTGATGGCAATGCTTTGTAGAGTTGCTAGAGCAGGGGTACTTGAACCACAAACTCCTCCAGTGTCTATGCCAGTTTCATCTTGGTTTTGAATACCATCAGAACAAGTTGCTTTGGTTGCAATACTACTTCCGCTTCCAGTATTATTTACTACATTTCCACCAGCATTAGAAAGCAGAGCATCAAGTTGGTCTCGAGTTATACATGTTTCTCCGGTAGAATTTTTTACACAAAGATCTTCGGTACTTGATTTTTTACTATCAATTTCCCCCACGAAAATTTTTACTATCCCATTCCCCGCATCTGCCAGCCAAGTGCCGATTTTGTTTTTAATGTTTGTAAAGAAACTTGTCACAAATGATTCAGATGGAGAACCAGCTAATGGAGTAATAGTGCCGGCAATTCCGTCTAGATTCAAATTGAGTTCCTTAATCGCATTAATAGAAACAAAAGTCAGAGCGGAAGAGTTGAAATCATATAATGTGGTATCGGTGGTGTCTTCCGGATTTAATTTAGCTTGGAAAGTGCTAATAGTGTAAGGAATAATGTCTTTGACTTGTTGGGCGATGACGCCGATGCCTTTAGCTCCGAGTGGCGTGCCGCCTTTGCCGTTTAGTTCATAGGATACGGGATTGATTTGTTGGATTACGTTTAATCCATCGTTGAAGCTTTGAATGTTTTGTTTTAATCTTTCATCGGAGACTATTGTCCAGGTGTTAGAGGTTGGTTTGGCGGCATCGTCGGTACTGAGTTGGAGTTGGTGGGTAGGATTGGTGAGGCCGATGCCGACGAAACCGTTAGTTAGAATCCTCATCGCTTCTGTAGCAGTCGGAGAAAAAGTTATAACCGGGCCTGTACCGCCCGCGCCGGTTACTGATGAAGAAAAATCCAAAGCGCCATTATTCTTTGATGTTATATCCGCTTCAAACAGAGCGCCACTCCCGGCACTAATCAACTTTAATATTGCCGAATGGCCGCCTGCCGTAGCATTGGACCTTATAATTCCGATTGGGTTTTGCGCGACCACATCAAGTTGCGACCCGGCAGTTGGAGACAAAGTACCTATCCCAATTTGGCTGGGAGACATGTAGCCAACTTGTGGAGACACAACGCTTCCGGTCACTAAAGTAGCCCATGACCCCATATTGTAAGCAGGGGTATTAGGTTGCAAAAAATTCCACAAACCGGAGGCAATATCGTTTGCGCCGCTTTGCGACGGGTGGATTGTATCCGAATATAACCCTGCCGTGTTAGCAACCGTGTACGCCCCCCAGCGATCCGCAATACTATAATAAGCATTGCCAGATGATACGGCTAATGATTTAACTTGCGCAAACAAGGCTGCCTGCCCAGCATCGGTTTGAGGATTTTCAGGAATTATAAACAAGACGGGAACGCCTAGAGCAGAGGCATTGTTGATAAAATTATTAATATTAGCCAAAGATTGCGCCTGAGTATAGTTACCTGGGTCATTAATACCTAGTTCATAAATAATCAAACCCAGGTTGCTGATTTTGGATAATATAGAAGTATTGGTGGAATTGGACGCAGCGCCAGTCGTTAAGCTGGCAATTGCGAAGTTGTCAATTGAAACACCTTGACCTGCAGTAACCCTGCCACCAACGCCGGCAAGATACATATTGCCGCTACTTGGAGCAGTGACAAGAACCGTGTGGGCTATTGTGGTGCTTAATGAACCAAAGGATACTTTATTTAAAACATACATGCCACTGGTCGAATTTCCTACAGTGCCTTTATCAACTCCATCAATAGTTACGTCAAAACCAGATCCCGAATCTGTAAATGTATAATAATAAACGTCAATGGTATCTACGGGAGCTTGCAGCCCAATTGTGGCAGTTGCGGAACTTCCCGCGCTTGCTGTACTATAACGAGTCGTCAGGCTGCCCCCGGATTGTGACAAACCCAAACCTTGCACGGCCGTCCACACCCCGGTCGTGCTGATGCTGCACGAATAAGAGCCGCCGAACGTACAAATACCGGGACCGCCGGGACCATAACGCATCTGAAACGATTGCGCCAATTGGGGAATAATGGAAGTATATATTGTCGGGGGGCCGCTACCCTGGATAATACTGTCACCTACAACGGCAATGGTTGTCTGTCCTCCGGAAGCCAGCTTGGCATAAAATGCCAACAGATTTTGCGAAACTTGCGGACTGGGCAAGTTCGTCGCCGATACGCCCTTAAGAGGATCGAGAGTTATCGTCCCAACATTCACATTCCCATTATTCAAAATTCTCATCGCCTCTGTTGCACCATTGTTCCCGGTCTGAAAAATAATATCTGCACCGGTGGTACCGGCAGCAGAAGTTGATCTTAGAATTAGAGGTGAAGTAGTTGTGGAACCTCCAATGATGAGAGGAGAAGTAATATTCGTTAGAAAAGTTGGAGTGGTAATAGTTGGAGAAGTGGAAAATACAAGATTGGTATTTGTTGTTCCAGTAGTTCCTATGGCAGCATTTAGATAATTAAATTGGGTTCCAGTTGTTGTAATTGAAGTAGCCCCAAGAGTAAATGGAGTTGGCATAGTAACTGCACCAGTAAAAGTCGGTGAAGCAAGCGGAGCAAAAGCGGTGCTGGTAAATGCGTTAGAACCCAGCGTGCCACCTGTCCCGATATTAAGAGTTGAACCGTCAGTGCCAGAGAAATTTAAGGTATTATTTATAGTCAAAATTTTAGAAGTTGTACCACCGGCAATAGTGAAGCCAGTTGTTTGAGAAGTTGGAGTTAGCCCGTTGATAGACAGAGCCGTCAATGCTCCGCTAAAATTTCCCGTGCCGTTTACATCAAGTGTTTGGGTTGGGGTGATCGTTCCAAGTCCAAGCCTATGATTAGTGGAGTCGTAAAAGAGGCTTGCATTATCTTGCGCAAGTCCAGATGCTCCCTGAAATAAAACTGAGCCCAGGGTTAAGTTTGGATTAATTGTACCAGCGACATTTCCCGTAATTGTACCCGCGACATTTAAATTTCCAGACAAATTAGAATTACCAGTGACGGATAAGTCGGTGGAATTTAAGGTTGTAATATTTGCCGTGGTAGTAGTGAAAAGATTAGAAGATAAATTTGTGGCAGAGAAAAAAGTGGCACCAGAAAAGTTATGCGCTGGGTCTGGT
>JBAPNK010000025.1:0-5689 GCA_049279095.1 Minisyncoccia bacterium | reverse complement strand
ATAAGATAAATTTTTCATGTTCTTCAAGTTTAGTAGGTACTAGATTACTACTTTTAAGTATTACAAGAAAACATGTGGCATGCGCGACACGATTTACATTTTTTAAAATATTATTGTAATGGCATATTGCCTCGGCAATTTTTTCAACATATAAAAAACCACACAGACCGCTTTCTTCTGTAACCTCTCTTAGTACGCCATCTTTAATATCTTCCCCTGATTAAACTCCGCCAGAAAAAAGCCAAAAGGCTTGATTTTTAAGATTTATACCCACCGCATATTTTTGTGTAGCAGGATCAAAAACCACAGCGCAGCCGCCATCCCGCCGCTCCTCGCGTTCTCTTTTGATTCCAAATTCTGGAATGTCTTCAATTCTGTTCATATATATAAAGTATATCAGAATCCAATGAATTATCCTAACTGCTCAAGGACAGTCCTTGCGCAGTTTAAGAATATATTAATTTTTGGACTGAAAACTGGCTAGAATATACCTCTCCAAATTCCATAGGAATAACGATTAATTTAATGTTTTTGCTTTGTAAAAGTTTTTCCATTTCCCTTACTCTGTCTAGCGGTACTTCCATATGGGTAAAATTTTCAATACTAATAGTTTGAGGTGTGCGAGTTTCCAAACTATCCAAAAACTGTCCTATTTGCAATCCTTTAATTTCATCTTTTTTAATTCCAAATAAAATTGGATAATTGCCAATAATATCAGAATGCCATTTGTAAGCTTTTAATAATGAGAGATCGCTCATACCTTCAGTTTTTTTAATTGCTTCAGGCCACTGTCGTAAGCTACTTCTACCACGTTTGTTAAATACATTTTTAACAAAATCTCTAGCATTTTTTGTGGGGTGTTTTATTATCTCTATGGTTACAAGAATTACAAAAAGATACAACCAATATTTTGTAGTTCCAAATTCATAGAGTGAAAAGTTATCTTTATATCTATGAACTCCAGAATATAGTCTGGCATGCATTCTATATTTAGTTAACGAAATTGTCTTTATGTACTGTCCATTAACTTTTATAAATGGATCAAAATGTGGCGTGAGCCCATTTCCCAATATTGATTCAATAATATCAACATATTGATTTTGATCTTTTTCTTCGTAACGAGATTCATTTGCGTGATGATAGTGAAAGCGACCAGTTCCATGCCAATAAAATAATTCTTTATATTTTTCATTAATTAAAGGAAGATATTTTTGATATTCAGTAAAATTGTCATTTTTAAAAACTTCTGCTTTTTTTCTGTGAGGTTTAAGTATGTGTTCTGCTTCAGAAATAACTACTTTATTAAAAATATTCATATAGAGATAAAAAATTAAATTTAACTACTTTGCGCAAGGACTGTCCTTGAGCAGTTTCGTTTATGTTTCTATAAAATAATTTTCGACAAAATATTTAAAGTCTTTGGAATCTTGAAAATAATCTGGAAAGTTTTCTGGTTTAATTATATTTTTCTCTATTCTATTTTCACCAATGTAGTCTCGGTAACTGGAATACCTATATGACTCTAGAAATTTCTTCATGTCAGCGGAAGGTTTTTTAATTTTTTCTTTCCATTCCGGAAATTCTATTTCTAGCGGATTAATATGAATATACCCAAATAATTGTCTCATATAATTATCATCAACTCCGATTAATTTTGATTTAAATAATCCTCCAAATAAACTTCCTGTTCTCTCATATTTTATATTAAAAAACATGGAATATCCCACACCCAGTTTTCTCATAAATTTTGTAATTCCCCCATCAACTTCTTGTCTAACTAAGAGATGAAAATGATTTGGCATTAAACACCATGCGCCAATCGAAACTATTGACTCTTTTTTATCTAAAACTAAAACTTCATTAAATTTTTTATGTTGCCTATTTAAAAGCTCATCAAGATGTAAAGATTCCTTCGAATTCCCAATATATAAAAGCATAATAAATCTCTCATAATCTTTATTCGATTTGAAAATTATTCGTTTATCTATACCGCGATTATAAATATGATAATATTCACCAGTGATAAATGGATCCTTTCGTAACATATTTATAGTATAGCAAAAACTAAAAAGTGCGCAAGAACGGTTCTTGCGCAAATTAAATTTCTTCTATCGAAATTCCCTTTTTGTAAATTACCAAATCTTTTGATTTTTTCCAAGTTTGCTGAACCGCGTCTAAAATTCTCCAAGATTCCAAAATTTCACCGCTACTGATGAATAAATCATGCCTCCCTTCTATTGCGGCTTTGATAACTCGCTCATAAGTATCCGGCTCGTGTTCAATTTTGAAAATTTTCTTAGCGCCGTTTTTATATTTGATTCTTATTTCCGTAAATTTTTCGGCAAAAGCCTTTCCGGTCGTAAGTACTATCGGCACTCCGCGCCAAGCCGGATCTACCGAAACGACATTAATCGAAACGAAAGTTTCCGTCAGGCTTTTGGCATTACCCACTTCTTCGCGATATCCCTCATACTGTCCTCTTTTCACACATTCGTGTTTTTTTAAATCGCAAACAATTTTTAAATTTCTTAACGCCTGATGGCGTTGAGTCGTTTCAAATGATCCCGATAATAATACCGCAGCCATCTCTAAAAGATGGCTTTGCACAAAATCTTTCAGCGCTCCGGTATGTTCATAAAAATTAACCCGACCCTCGATGTCTATTTTTTCACTGGCGATAATTTCTATTTTTTCTATTCCACTTCTATCAAATTTTTCAGTTACCAGATTTTGCATTGACCGTTTTGCTAAATAATGATCAACTCGATAAATTTGATCTTCGGAAAAATATTTATCAATGTGTTCAATTAAACTTTGCGCGGATTGCAAATTAACGCCGAAAGGCTTTTCCAATATTATTTTAATTTTTTCTCTGCCGAAATTATTACTGATTATTTGGACGGCATTCGCGACTGCTTCCGGAGGAATGGCCAGATGAAAAATTTTCCCTGCCTTGCCGGCAGGCAGGTCTCCATTTTCCGGAATTAAATCCTTTAAATTTTCATAGTCTTTGCGAGAAATAGGCACGACTGCGCCCAAATAATTATTATTTTGCAGATTTTTAATAGCGGGTAATAAGTAGCGTTTTGCCAGATCGCCGGAAGCGCCAAAAATTATGTAAGTTGTGTTATTATTTTTCATTGATTTTATGTCCGCCGAAAGCATTGCGCATCAAAGCCAATAATTTAGTCGCAAAATTTATTTTTCCTTTTTGTGATTCTATTCTAACATCAAAAGAAGCAGAAATAGCCGGGGTTTCTATTTTAAAATCTTTCGCCACTTGGAGCGCCCAGCGCGCTTCGCCGGACTCCGCCACCATACCATCAACATTTTTTAATTCCGGATTTTCTTTCAAAGAGTTCGCCGTCAGTTCATTCAGCCAGGAAGTAATCACGCTATGATGCTGCCAAACCTCGCCCGCCGCCGCCAAGTCAAGATTTTTATATGGGCCTTCTTTGAGAATTCTATAGCCTTCGGCCAAAGATTCCATTATGCCGTACTCAATCGCGTTGTGGGTCATTTTCACAAAATGGCCGGCGCCACTTTCTCCGAAATAATGATACGCGCCTTCCGGCTCTGCCAATGTTTTTAAAATCGGCTCGATTTTTTTAAAAGTTTTTTTATCGCCTCCAACCATCATACAAAATCCATTTTTGTATCCCCAAATTCCCCCGCTCGTGCCGACATCCATTAAAATTGATCCTTTCTTGGCGACCAACTTGGCGCGTTTTTTAGTCAGACGAAAATCGGAATTGCCCCCGTCAATTAAAATGCTTTTCTTCGGAATTATTTTCAGCCATTCGTCAATTTCTTGATCTACCGCTTCCGCCGGCACCATCAGCCAGATAATCAACCCCTGAGGTCTTGCCAGAGTGGTAAATAATTTTACAACTTCTTGTTTTGTGTAAGCCGGCGTCATTCCGAGCTTTGCCATCTCCTCAACCGAACCGGAGCTTCTGTTGTGCGCGATAACCGTGTGCCCGGCATCGTGCAATTTTTGCGCAATCTGTGTTCCCATTTTTCCCAAACCGACAATAGCTATTTTCATATTTTTTTATAATCCGTAAAAATTGTTAATAATGGAACTTTTTTCAAAATCTGCGCCGGCTGTTTTTGGACCGGAATATTTTCTTCCTCCAAATTTTTTATTATTGGCCATTTATTTTCCCCTTGCGCCCAGATTATCGCTTCGTCCAATTTTTCGATTGTTTTCGGTGTGATGGTAATTCGTTCAAATTTTTCTGTTTCATAACCAAAAGCATAACCTTCAGCATTGACAGCCGAAGATTCCGGTACGATACCCGCCGTGTGTCCATCTTGACCGATGCCAAACAAACCGATTTTATAAGTATCATTTATTTTAAATTCTTTTTCAAGATTTTTATTAAATTTTTCAACTGTAGTGTCGCGATCGTCGCCGGTTAAAATCGGAAATAATTTCGCTTGCGGAATATCAAAACCTTTTTCCAAAAGTTGTTGCCAATTGGAATCTTTGTGACCCACTTTGCCATATCTTTCGTCCGTTAGCATAACAGTTAAATTTTGCGACAAATTTTTGTCGGAAATATTTTTCAAAAGCTCGGCGACTTTTGCGCCCACGGCGATCGACGAACCGCCAGTCGCCAAAAACAAAATCTGTTTGCCCATTTTTAGTTGCTTTAAAATAGAAGCAAAAATAAACTCCGCCACGCCGTCTATTTTCATGGTTGTTTTAACGGTTAAACTCATAGATATAGTATAACATTTTTATGCACCATTTTGATTTATTTTCCGTATATACCATTGCGCAGAAAAGTCGTATTCTGTTTGTTTATTATTAATCCCGACGCAAAGTCGGGACTCCGACCTAAAAGCGTCGGGGTTTAAATTAAAAAATTATAAAATAATATAAAAAATATATGAGTAATAAAAAATATGTTTTCGGTTTGATGAGTTTGGCGGTGTTAGCAAGTTTGGCGATTGCTGTTCCAGCTTTGGCGCAAACGACTCCGCCCGGCAACGGCTCGGCAATGTGGGGCAATCATGTGGGCAAGGGCATGATGGGTCATCCCGGAATGATGAAGCCCGGCGTATTTGGCACGGTTACAGCGATTAATGGCAACAGTCTTACTGTTTCCGGCAAGCAAGGTTTTGGCGCAACCGCTACGACCACCAACTATACGGTGGATGCGACCAATGCCACGGTTATGAAAAATAACGCCACCAGCAGTGTTTCGGCAATTGCCGTCGGAGACACGGTCATGGTTGCGGGCACGGTTTCCGGCGTAAATGTCGCCGCCACAATGATTCGCGACGGAGTTATGACGCGGGGGACAAAAAATCCTGTCGGCTCGACCCCGATGAATCAAATTTCTCCGATTTCCGGCAATGGACAGCCGGTGGTTGCGGGAACCGTTTCTGGAATAAACGGCTCATCGTTGACAATTACAAACAAGAGCAATGCGTCGTATACGATTGATACCAGTAGCGCTAAAATCGTGCAAGGACAAAATACCATTACCATTTCCGGCATAACGACCGGGGATATGGTTTTTGTGCAAGGAACGGTCAACGGCAATTCCATTGTCGCCACCAGCGTGATTGATCAAAAAACTCCAAGCGCGACAGCTAATGCGATAGGAACAACAACTCCGCCGCAATCCAAAGGATTTTTCGGCTCCATCGGCGCGTTCTTTTCTCACCTGTTCGG
>JBAPNK010000024.1:0-2138 GCA_049279095.1 Minisyncoccia bacterium | reverse complement strand
TTTTAGTACTTTATGCCACAAATCTAGCATTTTATACGGAAAAAGCTATAATCTGTGCTTAGTGGACAAATGGAGAAGTTGGTGCAATAATACAAAGCATGTTAGAAGGATTACATAATAAAAATGATTTCTTTGAATCTAAAGGTGCCAAAAAAGAACGCCTAGTTATTAACGGTGCCCAAGTAGATACAGTAGATATAAAACCGGAAAATCAGAAAGACGAAGTTCCTGTTTTGGTTGCACCGGGTTGGGGTGCCACAATGGAATCTTTCAAGCCCGGACTAAAAGTATTGTCTGAAAAAGGAAGACGGGCAATTTCTCTTGACCAACCGAGAAAGGGCGGAACTATTCCCGATTCACATAATGAAGAAGTAGAAAAATGGTACAAAGAGAAAGGAGAAAAATATCCCGATTGGCCTAATGAAGAATTAAGAAAAGCCCAGACAATTCTCGGACTTCTTGAACAGAAAAATTTAGATAAGGTTGATGTAATAGCACATTCCGAAGGGGCAATAAATGTATGTATTGCCGCCATGCTTCACCCTGAAAAATTTACAGGCAGAACTATTGTTTTGTATTCGCCTGCTGGAGTTATCGGTAAAGATAATATTTTGCGTTTACAAAAAGGTGCTGGTGCTAATAAAAGTCGCACAGAAAGTATTTCACATATCCCTGTTACAGAAGCTGAAACAGAATATCTTAAATCAACAACGCACATAACGCCAGACTACATGAAAGCAAATCCACTTCGCATGGTAAAAGAACTTTGGGCTATTTCTCAAGCAGACATAGAAGAAATGCTCCGATATTTACGAGAAAAAGGAATAAAGATAGTTATAATTGGGGCAGTTGATGACACCATGTTTCCAATGGATAAAATGCAGAAAAATGTTAAAAAAGATTTTGTTGACGGATTTTTATCCGTTCGTGGTGGGCATATGCAAATTCAAGTACACCCAGAGCTTTACATGAGTGCCGCCGAAAGCATGCTTACACAACCTAAAGAAAAAATTGACAAATAAGCTTGGATACTGTATAGTATAGAACAGGAGGCTACGATATGGAAGACCAAGTTCTTGTTAACGTCAGAGCACGTTTGGCGAAAGTGGCGGAGAACCGCGCAGAGATGAACAGGGCTATCGGGAAAATATGGGCAGTAGGTGGCTCAATTATCCTGATACTAATCATCACGTTGTGCGGAATCGCTTTTTTCGCGAAGTAGGCAAGTTACATCGGGGTTGGTACAGTAATGCCGTACCAACCCACGCGCCCTAGTTGATTTTATCAGCTGGGCGTTTTTAGTTTATAAAAACTAATCTTATTGGTTTATGCTAAAATAACCTTATTATTTATAAAACTGGTTCCAACAGCGAACCACAGCCCCCGCCAATTTTAATTCAAGAAAATTTATTTTATTTTTTTGAAACTTTTTTGGATTTTTTGCTTGCTTTTTTGGAAACTTCTTGCCATTCTTTTTCCATTTGCTTACCTTTGGCTATGCCGATTTTTACTTCTTTTTTCACTTTACTCATCAAGACCGATGCTTTTTTTTGATGCTTTTTGGCATTAGGACCAAACAAATAATACGCTCCGGCGCCGACAGCGGCCGCTCCCGCCAAAACCATTTTTTTTCCGCCCGACATTTTTTTATTTTTTTTCATTTTTTTATTTTATATTATTTTAATAATTTATTTCTAATCTTTTTTATGCTTTCTCTTTTTTCCGAAAAGAAAATTGAAAATCATACTATTTCTCATATCTTCAAATAAATCTTTGGTGCTATCGCTAAGATTATTCATGTCTTTTTCTATTTTGTCCATAACCCGCGAAAAGGTGTTCATTGCGCGAATAAGGTAAAACAAAAAGATCGCGACCAAGATCCATAAAAAGACAAAACCGACCGAAGAAATGAAAAAGAAAACTTGCATTTGCATAATTGCATCCATAGTCTAATTGTAGCATAATAATTTAGAAATGGAACTATCCGACAAATTGGAGGCAAAATTCCGGCTGGACGAAAAACAGAAAAGGGCCTTGCGCAAGCTCGGGCTTTTTTCAGTGGCGGATTTGCTCTTTCATTTCCCTGTCCGTTACGGCAACATCAGTGAAGTAAAAAAAATTTCAGATTTAGTACCAGG
>JBAPNK010000023.1:0-4168 GCA_049279095.1 Minisyncoccia bacterium | reverse complement strand
AGACAATCAAATCCGCATCTTTAGGAATGAACTCAAAACCTTGCCCGATAGTTATTTTAATTCCAAGCTCTGCTAGTTCGTGGGTTAGCACATTTTCCGACATGTCCGAACCAGAAACTTCTTTGCCCTCTAAAAACATCAAACGAGCGATAGCCGAGATGCCAATCCCCCCGATTCCAACAAAAAATACTTTTTTAATTTTTGATAGGTCTAAATTCATAAATTATAGGTGTTGGACACCTAAATTCCTAATTATTTTGGTAATCTTTTATTATATCCCAATTTTATTAATTCTTGCCCTGCTTGCCATACATCATTTGGAATTTCTTGTTCTATCTGAAAACCCAGCTTGGGATATTCTTTAATTCTTAAAAAATCACCAACCATGGTATTTATATTTCTATTTTTAAAATCCAAATTGCTAGGATAATTTTCGTAAGGAATTTGAGGAGAAGTAACCATAACTTCAATTTCTGGCCATTGTTTTCTTATTGCTGCAAAAACCCTGCGTTCCATGAATGGTTTTTGAACTGCAATTATTTTTTTAACATTTATACCTTTTTCTCTTAAAATCTTTTTAGTAAATAAAATATTTTCTCCTGTACTTTTGGAATTTTGTTCCAAAATAATTTTTTCTTTGGGAACACCAAGAGATATTATTCTTTCAGAAAAAATTTTTGCTTCTGATTCTGTAAGATGCGAATCCCATCCGTTGCCGCCAGAACAAACAATAATGGGTGCTAGTTTTTCTTCGTAAAGTTCTGCGGCTCTATTTGCAACCCGAAGATCATTTGAACCAAGCACAAAAATAATATCGGCCGGCTCAAGCTTGTGATACATGAGCATATAGTTCCAAATTATTTTCGCATATTTATCTACTTCTTCCATGAAAATTTTAAGTTATAAAATACTTGCCAACTTTTGTTTAATTATTAAGAGATCTTTGGGGGATTTAATAGTATAAAAAACATCAAACTCTAATGGTCCAGGTGCCTGCATTCTAGTTCGCTGGTTAATTATTAAATCACTAAAATCTTTAGAAACCCTAAGAACATTAAAAGATCTTCTAGAAATTTTTACTCTCTCAAGGAGTAGTTCTTCAGGAAAATCAAAATATACACCCACTAATTTATAATTAAACCTTTTACATAAATCAAAAACCAATTGCCTTCCCTTAAGCCACATATTTGAATTTGAAAGAATAATTGGTTTTCCTAAAGACAAAGCTGATTCTAGAAGAAGTAAAAAAATTTTATATTTTAAAGAAACTTCCCCAAAAATCTCGTAATGTTTGTTATTATCAGCATCTACTAATTCTGGAAAATGTTCTTTTATAAAAACAGCAATAGGATCTGCTTCGAGAACTAAAATATTACCATTTTCCTTTTTAAGCTCATTGGCAAAAGTTGTTTTACCGGAATGCGTTTTGCCTATAAACATAATTAGATATTTTTGTGAATTTTCCATTTTATTTTAAACCTTTTACTATTTTCATAAATTGATCTCCGCGGTCGTATTCGTTATTAAACATTCCAAATGACGCGAAGGCTGGGGAAAGGAGAATTATATCACCTTTAATCGCAGATTCTTGCGCTTTTTCTACTGCCTTTTTTATGCTATCAACTACTATTGCATTTTGAATTTTATTCTTTATACGCTCTGTTCCGCTTCCGGAAAGTAAAACCACTTTTTTGCAATATTTTTGCATTTCCTTAATTAAATTACCCATTTTCAAACCTTTATCAGACCCGCCGGCTATAAGTATTATATTTTGCTTTTTGCCAAAGCCTTGCTTTGGCAAATTTCCAAGTGCTTCAAGCGCTACAATAGTAGCTTCCGGTGTGGTGGCAGTCGTGTCATTATAAATTTTTATTCCTTTTATTTCGCGAATAAATTCTAATCTGCCTGAAACACTTTTAAAATTTTCAAGCGCTTTTCTGATAATACTATCTTTAATTCCAATTTTGCGCGCTACTTCAACCGCCAGCATCGCATTGTATTCATTGTGCAGACCGGGCAAATTGAATTTCCAACCTTTGGGCAATCTCTCGTCGGGAACAATCATCTTACTAAGTATTTTCCCCTCTCCTTTTTTAAGGAGAGGGCTAGGGTGAGGTGTCCATTTTTTAATAAATGGCAACGCTTGCTTGCCGACAATCAACACATCATTTTTCTTTTGATATCTGAAAATATTTGCCTTATCGGCAAAATATTTTTTCATGCTGCCTTTGTAATAGCCCATATGATCCGGCAAAAAAGTGGTAAAAACAGAAATATTCGGCGAAATTTTACTATCGCCAAAACCTTGCAACTGCCAGGAATCTAGTTCACAGACAACAATATCTCCCTGTTTTATTTTTTTAAGAAGCGGAAGCGTGGCCAATCCTCGCACATTCCCGCCAAGATATATTTTTTTATTTAAAAATTTTTCATTTTGTTTCAGAATTTCATAAATTAGAGAGGTGACGGTTGATTTTCCCCTAGTGCCAGTTATCCCAATTATCATAACTTCCGGCGCACATTTAGCAAATAGAGACACATCCATTTCAACCGGAATTCCATTTTTTTTTGCTTCCGCTATTTCCGAAGAATCAAGCGGCGCGCCAGCGCCTTTTAACACAAAATCACAATTTCGGAAATCGTTCAAATCATATTTTCCGAATTTAAATTTAATATTTCCTGCCCGCCCTTTGGCGTGGTTGTATTTTTTTAATTTATCCACCGAAGGTTGCATTACCTTTTGCGTAGCATCATCTACCACCAAAACTTGCGCTCCGCATTCCGCCAAAAAAGCCGCGTCTCCAATCCCACGCCCGAGCAAACCAATACGCATCAAGGTAACTTTTTTATCTTTAAAAAATTTTTTATAATCTATCATTTTATTTTGCATACGCTTTTTTGAATTCTTCCACATCGTCAAAATGATGCCGGACACCTTTTATTTCTTGATAATCTTCGTGTCCCTTGCCGGCACACAAAATAATATCTCCTTTTTGCGCAATTTTAACCGCTTCTAAAATCGCTTCATGTCTATTCGGAATTGTTTTTACTTTTTTAAATTCTTCGGCTAACAAATCAACTTTCATTTGTTCAATGATTTTTTCCGGATCCTCGCCGCGCGGATTGTCGGAAGTGAAAATCGCGATGTCGGAAAGCATCGCGCCAATTTTTCCCATTATTTTTCTTTTCAGCGGATCGCGATCGCCGCCGCAGCCAAAAACGCAAATTACTCGCCCTGAGCTTGTCGAATGGATTTTTATATTCTGAACAGTTTTCAAAACATTCTCCAGCGCGTCGGGAGTATGCGCGTAATCCACAATCACCAATACTCCACTCCGCGAAGTGAAATGCTCAAACCTGCCCCGCGGCGGTTCAACATTTTTCATCAATTCTTTTACTTTTTCTTTGTTCATACCCAGAAGCATAAGAGTTGCATATACGGCGAGCGCATTATACGAATTGAAGTCCCCTATTAATTTTGTCTCCAATTTTTCATTAAAATCTGCCTCGTTCTTGAATCCATAAGTATATTTCTTAGCTTTTATTCCTTCCAGCATTTTTAATCCATATTCATCATCCGTATCAGCCAAAGCAAAAGCATTTGCGGGAAGCATTTTGAAAAATTTCTTTTTCGCCTCAAAATAATTCTCAAAATTTTTATGATAATCCAAATGGTCGTGCGTCAGATTTGTAAAAATCCCGCCGGCAAAATTCACTCCCCAAACCCGATTCTGGTCAAGCGCGTGTGAAGAAACTTCCATAAAAACATATTCGCAACCGGCTTCCGCCATTTCGTGAAAAAGTTTAGTCAGTGTGACGGAGTCCGGCGTAGTTCCCGGCACTGGTTTACTATTCGTGGTTTTGGCAACTTTTCCGGCAATAATATTTTCCACCGTGCTGATCAGTCCCGCTTTATAGCCAAGCGCGGTCGCAATCCGATAAAGCAAAGTTACCGTTGTTGTCTTGCCATTCGTCCCCGTCACTCCGACAATTTTCATTTTTCCGGACGGATGACCGTAATAATACATAGCCCCGAGCGACTTCCCCCTCCACCAGATTGTTTTTAATTTTTTGGTTATGGATTTCATACTATTATATTTCCTCAACTTCCATTAATTCTTTTTTGAGAATTTTGCTTTTATGTTCCAGACCTGATATTTCACTAAAA
>JBAPNK010000022.1:0-28356 GCA_049279095.1 Minisyncoccia bacterium | reverse complement strand
CCTGCACAAGGTTCGCGGTGTAATTTTTGGATTCAATTAATTTCCTGAATCCTTCACCGGTGCCAGCGTAAACAGAATCAAGACCGTCTTTCTTTTTTAAAAAATCAGCCAATAATTTAGCCTGCGTTCCCTTGCCGGAACCCACTTGTCCGAAAAAAACAAAAGTTTGCGGTTGCATATATGCTATAATACCATAAATTATGAAAAAAGAAATCATTACCATCTGCGGCAGTTTAGGTAGCGGGAAATCTAGCGCGGCCAAGAAAGTTGCAGAGATTCTCGACTATAAACATTTTTCTTCCGGAGACTTTTTTCGGCAAGTCGGGCTGGAATTGGGTTTGTCGGTAACTGAAACAAATATCCGCGCCGAGACAAACCCGAAAATAGACGAAATGACCGATCAAAAAATGAGAGATTTAAATAATAATCAGAAAATTGTTATTGATTCACGCCTGGCGTTTCATTGGATTCCGAAATCGTTTAAGGTTTATTTGGATCTTCCGCCAGAAATCGCCAAAAACAGAATTTTGAACAATTTGAAAGAAAATAAATTGCGTCAGCAAAGCGAAAAAGAAGCCGGCAGCTTGGAAGAAATTTACGCAACAATGCAAAAGCGTTTTCAAAGCGAGCAGAAAAGATATTGGGATTTGTATAAAATAGACAACACCGACAAAAATAATTTTGATTTAGTAATTGACACCCAAAAAAACAACCTGGAGCAAGTCGTAAATATAATTATTGAGAAATACCAAAAGTGGCTGAAAAATTAAAATAATGTTATAATACTTATATGACTAAATCATATACTTATCGCACAATTATAGAACCGGACGGCAAATTTTTTCATGGTTATGTGCCGGTGCTTCGCGGGTGCCACACTTTTGGAAAAACCATATCGGAAACAAAAAAATATCTAAACGAAGCCATCGAGGGTTATTTGCTTTCCTGTGTCAAACATGGCGACCCTATTCCGAGCGACCTTGGATTTCAATCAATCGAAACAGTTTCTATTCCGACTTTTCTCAGAGAACGAAAAAGAGCTTATGCCTAAATTGCCAAATGTAAAAGGAAAAAAATTAGTTAAAATTCTCGAAAAAATGGGCTGGTATTTGGATCATATTCAAGGCAGTCATTATATTTTAAGAAACGAATCCGGCAAAAAAGTGACGGTACCCGTTCACGGAAACAAAGAAATCCCGAAGGGCACGCTTTTGGGAATTCTAAACGATCTAAAAATTTCAAAAGAAGAAATTGCAAAGATTTTATAACTATGCAATATTCTTATTGTTTTTTTTGAAAATGGAATAGAATTTCCCTTCTCCTAGATTTTTAGCGACTTCTTGCGGAGTGAATGTTTCACCGTTCATGCACAAATAAATGCCCGGCAACAATTCTTGCGCTTTTGAAAGAGCAAATCCTAAATTAAAAGTGGCATCTGTCGGATAAAATCCATTAAGAGGAATCATTGAACCTGTGAAAATAATTGTCTGGTCTTTCCGCTTCAAATTCACTTCTATAAATTTAGCTGTGTCTGGCATTGTATATGTGCCATGAGTGATGATAATTTTTTCGGCTTCACTATTTTCAACCGCTTTTAGTATATTCGCAACGTCTCGCTGATTAAGCTGTCGACTGTCTTTCATGCAAATTTCGTTAAACTTTATTTTTGGATAGATAATCAATTTTTGAAAATAATTAGGAATTACTGAATGAGAATTAACCACCGCCGTATCGGCAATACCACTCCATTTTGAATCTATTGTTCCACCAGTCAATATTATTTCAAATTTTTCTTTTTTAGACATAATCTTTTTCGACTAGGTCTTGCCTAGTAATTTTTAGTATTCTCTCATCGAAACCTGCGCGTCGACTTTTTTGATCAGGTCTAGCACGACGGAAACGACGATCAAAACGGAGGTGCCACCGAGAGCGAAACTAGTGTTGCCGGTTATAAATTGCATTATGAGCGGCAAGACAGCCACGATACCGAGGAAAACCGCACCGAGCAAAGTGATGCGGTTCAAGACATTGGAAATGTAACTTGATGTGGACGCGCCTGGACGAATACCCGGAATGAACGCGCCGTTTTTTTGCAGATTCTCCGAAAGAGCTTCCGGATCAAAAGTGACCGCAGTGTAAAAATAAGTGAACAGGAAAACAAAAATGAAATACAAAATCGCATACCAAACGGAGGTCTGATTAAAAGCGATTAAGATATGCGAGATTTTAGAAAGAATTATATTTGTATAGCGGGAAAGAAAAGTGCCAATCATTTGCGGAAAAAGCAAAATGGAAAGCGCGAAAATTATCGGAATCACGCCGGCTTGGTTTACACGAAGTGGCAGATAAGTCGAGCCGCCGCCGTACATTTTCGTTCCGCGAACGCGCTTGGCGTAAGTGACCGGAATCGGCCGTTCGGCTTCAGTGACCAAAACAATTCCGGCTAAAATCAGCACGCCAACCACCGAAAAAACAACATATAAAGGCAACTGGGAAATGTCAAAAGTGAAAATGTGCTGGCTGACCCAGGCCGGCAGACGCGAAACAATGCCGGCGAAGATGATCAGTGATACGCCGTTGCCGATACCGAATTCGGAAACCAGCTCGCCGATCCACATCAAGAAAACCGAGCCGGCGATAACGATGAACAAATCGGTAACATAATTGAAACGGGTTAGATTGGTCAAAATATTCTGCTTTTCCAAAATATACAGCAAGCTGAAACCCTGAACGGCCGCGAGCGGCACCGTCAGCAACCGGCCGTATTGCGCAAATTTTTTCCGGCCGGCTTCGCCTTCTTCATGATAAATTTTCTTGAGCGACGGCACCATAATCGTCAAAAGCTGCATAATAATCGATCCGGTGATGTAAGGACCGACGCCGAGCATAATAATGGAAAGATTGGAAAGCCCGCCGCCGGAGAAAATGTTCAAGATGCCGAAAAATTGATTGTTGGATAAAAATCGATTCAGCTGGACCGTGTCAATGCCAGGAATCGGAATCGCCGCCAGCAACCGGAAAATGATCAGCGCCAAAAAAACAAACAAAACTCGTTTGCGCAAAGACGGATCGGTCCAAATCAGTTTTATTTTATTCCAAAAATTTTGCATGCAGTTTTTTACCCCTACCCTTCCTCCCCCTACTGTAGGGGGAGGAGAAAGGATGGGGTATAACTATTTGATAATTATATGCCTGCCCTTAATCCCAAGTCGCTTCCTGATCTCGGAAAAACTTTCTTTTTTGCCGGCAACCATCAGAACTTTATCCAAAGACAATTTAAACGGTTTCTTTTTGGACTTAAATTGATATCCGCGATTCTTTGGCAACTTCTTGATGATATCGCGAAGCTCCGGACGGCGCTTGTTACCGGCGCGCGCTGTTTGCCCCTTGCCGCCGCGACCGGAAGTTTTGGCGTGTTTGCCGCCGCGGCCGACCAAACGGTCTTTTTTATTTTTATGTTCTCTTTTTAGATTATGAATTTGCATTGAATTAGGTTCTAGGTTTTAGCTTCTAGGTTCTAGTAATTTCACTAGCCCCTAGTCACTAGAAACTAGTCACTTACTTTTAATTCTTCTTTGTTGGCGACCACGCTAATTTCCGGAATTTTCACATACTTATCGGAAATCTGGGACAAGGCCGACATCACCGCTTTGGCATTATTTAATTTGTTCTTGCTGTCGGATAAAATTTTTCCGGTGATATCGCGCATACCGGAAAGCTTCACAATATCGCGAACGACCGAACCGGCCACCAATCCGCGGCCTTTATTCGGCCGCAAAATGATTTCCGAGCTGGAAAATTTTGCGGAAAGTTCATGCGGAATGGACATTGTCTTAGTCAATTTTAACCTAACCATATTTTTTTTGGCGTTGCGCAAGGCCTTGTTGATCGCGAGCGCGGTATCTCCGGCTTTTCCCAAGCCCAACCCCACGCAACCCTTCTTGTCTCCGGCAACCAAGGCCACACTGAAAGAAAATCGTCGTCCGCCGGCAACCACGCGCGTCACTCGGCGAATATTCAAGATCTTCTGGTCAAATTCCGGCTTGACTCGTCCGAAAGAAGAATTTCGGCGATTATTATTCTTTTTTTCATTTCTTTTTTCCATTTGTAATTTGAATTGTTAATTATTTAAAACTCCAATCCCAAAGCGCGCGCTTCGTCGGCAACCAATTTTATTCGACCGGCATATTTGAACCCGTTGCGATCAAAAACGACTTTTTTGATTTTCATCTGCATCGCTTTCTCGGCAATCGCGCGACCGACTTCTTTGGCTCTTTCGATTTTCGTGCCTTTTCCTGTTTTAAGGTCGCTCGCGGAAACCAAAGTTTTTCCCGCCAAATCATCAACAAGTTGCGCGTAAATGAATTTATTGGAACGAAAAATCGTGAGCCGCGGACGGTTGGCTGTGCCTGACAACTTGGCTCTTATTTTTCTTTTCAACCTTATTCTTTTTTCGTCTTTCTTTTGCATTTTGTTTTGTTTTTTATTCCCTCTCTCCTTTATAAGGAGAGAGCTGGGATGAGGTGCTAGACAGTTTTCTTGCCTTGCTTGCGTCTAATAATCTCATCTTCATAACGGATTCCTTTGCCCTTATACGGCTCCGGTTTTTTCAGCGCGCGAATCGCGGCGGTAAAACTGCCCACTAATTCTTTATCAACGCCCATAATCGTAATGTTGTTTTTCTCGGCCGTCGCGACAATACCTTCGGGAATTTTCACAATTACCGGATGAGAAAATCCTAAAGCAAAATTGAGTTCTTTACCTTTGACTTCGGATTTAAATCCAACTCCCTCCAAGATCAATTTTTTTTGATAAGGAGTTTCCACCCCTTTAATCATATTCTTTATATGCGAAGCGTAAGTGCCCCAGAGCGATTGCGAAAATTTGTCGTTCCGTTTGATATTCAAATTGATTGCGCCGGCGCCGATGACAATCGAAATATCGTCTCGAAATGTTTTATGGATCGTTCCTTTCGGACCCGCCACCGTCAACGAGTTGCCATTTTGGGTGACTTTTACTGCTGTTGGTATTTTTATTTCTTGTTTTCCTATTCTTGACATAAAATTTTTACCAAATTCTAAACAACGCCTCGCCGCCGACTTGTTCTTTGCGGGCTTCTTTACCGGATAAAATTCCTTTCGGGGTCGAAAGTACTAATAGACCGGAACCGTTGCGAACCGAATGAATGTCTTTGATTCCGAAATAAACCCGGCGGGATTGTTTGGAAATTCTTTCCACTTCCGAAATTCTCGGCTTTTTGTCGTCTCCGTAAATCAAGACCGCTTCCAAAACCGGAATTCCCTTTTTTGTTTTTTGGAAAATATCGGCAATGTATCCCTCTTTTTTCAAACATAAACCGATGGCATTTTTCATTTTGGAATAAGGAAAAGAAACGGCCGGCAAACCAGCCAAGCTCCCGTTCTTCATTATTATTATCATATTTGAAATTGAATCCATAAAAATTTTTTACCAGGAAGATTTTCTAACCCCCGGCAACATTCCCTCGTTGGCCAGTTCCCGAAAACAAATTCGGCACAGGCCAAAATCGCGCATAAAACCGTTGCCGCGCCCGCAACGAAAACAGCGATTTTTCGCTCGCGTGGAAAATTTCGGTTTTTTATTTGCTCGCGCTTTGACGGATGTTTTGGCCATATTGAATAATGTCCATTTCTAGGCGATATCTCGTGTTTTTTCTTAAAATTTCGTAAAAATCTTAAGGAGAAACACAGATCAGACCTATCTCTTGGACTTTTTTATACTAGCAGATAAACTAAAAAAACACAACCCCGGAGTTGAATTTATTTTTTATTTACTGCTTCTTCCTTCTTAAAAGGAATGCCTAGGATTTCAAAAAAAGTAGTGCCTTCTTTTTTATTTTTGGCGGTGGAAACCAGCGTAATCGACATCCCGAAAACATCGCGGATATCTTCATCGGCGGTTTCCGGAAAAATAGTGTGTTCTTTGATGCCGATGGTCAGGTTACCGATATTGTCCACGCCGGAACGGTTGATGCCGCGGAAATCTTTGGTGCGCGGGATCGCGACATTGATCAATTTTTCCAAAAATGCATACATCCGGCTGCCGCGCATGGTCACAATGACGCCAATCGGATCGCCCTGTCGGGTTTTGAATGACGCAATTGACTGCTTGGCGCCTCGCAAAGCTCCTTTTTGGCCGGTAATTTTCGCCAAGCGGTCGGCAATCGCCTCATTTTTGTTTTTGTCTTTCTTCATCAGTGTGCCGGTGCCGACATTAACCACCACTTTCCGCATTTTGGGCGCGGCCATCGCGTTGGTATAATGAAAAATTGCTTTCATCTTTTCAAAACTCTGTATTTCTTTTTCTTGGACAGTTAAATGTTTTGTTGTCATATTGTTTATATAAAATTATTCTGTCTTTTTAACATTGGAAGCGTGAATCGGCATGGCGATATTCATCATCGAACCTTTTTCTCCGGACTTTCTTGGCCGTTGATGTTTTTTCATCATATTGGCGCCGTCAACAATAACCTTGTTTTCCTTCACCAAAACGCGAACAATTTTGCCAGACTTTCCTTTGTCTTTGCCGGTAATAATTTTTACATTGTCTCCTTTTTTGATTTTCATAAATTTTTTATATCACTTCCTGCGCCAAAGAAATTATCTTTTGAAATCCTTTTTCCGCCAACTCTCGCGGAATCGGTCCGAAAACGCGACCGGCTTTCGGATCTTTCTTGCCTTTTTCCAAAATCACCACCGCATTGTCGTCGAAACGGATATAGGAACCGTCTTTTCGCCGATAAGCTCCGCGAGTGCGCACTACGACCGCCTGGTGTACATCTTTCTTTTTGACCATTTTTCTCGGAGTGGCGACCTTCACGGAAATAATCACCAGTTCTCCCAACGAGGCGTATCTTTTTTTGGAAGAACCCAAAATTTTGAACACCTTGCCCACGGTGCCCCCGGCATTGTCTGTTATTTTAACTAAAGTTTCATTTTGAATCATAAATTTTGAATTTTTTATCTTTGGAAAATGGCCTGGTTTCGACTATTTCCACTTTGTCCCCTATTTTATATTTATTTTCCTCGTCATGCGCTTTATACTTTTTGCTGATTTTGTAAAATTTGCCGTAAAGCGGATGTTTCACGAAACGAGAAACAGAAACCACGATGGTTTTATCCATCTTATCGGAAACGACCACGCCTTTTAAAATGTTTCCTTTATTTGCCATATCATTTTTTATTAATATTAATCTCAGTAAGAACGCGCGCAATTTGTTTTCGCAATTTTCTGCCTTCCTTGACATTTTTTGATTTGGAACCTTCGGCTTTGAATTTAACCAACCGAATTTCTTCCCGCAAAGAAATCAGCTTCTTTTGAAGTTCGTCTTTGTTCATTTCCTTAAAATTTTCTTTGTTTTTTGCTGCCATATAAAAAAATTATTGTTTATGCGCCCTAGAAATAATTCTAGTTTTAATCGGAAGCTTGGTGCCGGCCTTGCGTAAAGCCTCATGCGCCACTGACTCTTCCACCCCGTCGACTTCAAAAATAATTCTGCCCGGAAAAACATCAAAGCAGTATCCCTGCGGATCGCCTTTGCCTTTGCCCATGCCGACTTCCGCCGCTTTGGCGGTGTAAGGACGATCCGGAAAAATCCGAATCCAATATTTGCCGGCTTTGGTCAAGGTGCGCGAAATGACTTTGCGCGCCGATTCCAGCTGGACGGATTTCACCCGCGCTTGCGTTTCGGATTTGAGTCCGTAGGAACCGAAAGCCAGTTTAATGCCCCGGGTATCCGGCGTTTGCGATTTCGGATTGCTCCTGCCGGTCTGCCATTTTCTAAATTTTACTTTTTTGGGAATTAACATAAAAATTAATTTCCGCCATAAGCGGATTCGCCTTGGGCGGAAATTTTTTCTTTTAATTTCTTATCGGCAAAAATCTTGCCGCGATAGATCCAAACTTTGATGCCGACCACGCCGTAAGAAAGCGTTGCGCGCTCTCGATGAAAATCTATATCCGCGCGAAAACTCTGCAAGGGCACACTGCCGCGCTTCAACTCTTCCGTGCGGGCGATTTCGGCGCCGCCCAAACGACCCGAGAGCACAATTCTCGCGCCTTCCACGCCGTGCGCCTGCATCACTTTTTCCATAATCTGCTTGATCACTCGGCGATAAGGCATTCTTTTTTCCAAACTTTCGGCGATCATATAAGACACGATCGCCGCGTCTGCTTCCGGATTGGTCACTTCCACAATTTCCAGCTTGAAATCTTCCGGGCGCGGAATTTTCAAATTATCCATTTTTTTCAAAATATCTTCTTTGAGTTTGGTCGCGCCTTCGCCATTTCTGCCTATCAGCAAGCCCGGGCGAGAAGTTTTGATGATGAAACGGGTGGCTTTGCGGCTGCGTTCGATTTCAATACCGGAAAGATACATTCCGCGCAATTTTTTTTCCAGATACTGGCGAATTAAAACATCTCCTTTCAAATAGGCGACATATTTTTTCGGATCGGCGAACCAGCGGGACTTCCAGTCTCGGAGAATGATCAATCTATGCGCATATGGGTGGACTATTTTTGACATTTTATTGTATTTCCTCCCCTCCTTGCTGAGGAGGGGTCGGGGGTGGTGATTATTTTTTAACTTTTTTCGTCTTTTTTACCGAAATTACTTTCTCTGTTAATAAAATATTGATATGGCTGGTCCTTTTGTTAATCCGGTGTCCGACGCCCATCGCGGCTGGCATCATCCTTTTCATCACAATGCCTTTGTCTACCCGCAACTCTTTGACAAATAAATTTTCCATTTCTACGCCTTGCTGTTTTGCATTTGCGACCGCCGAAAGCAAAAGTTTTTTGATCGGCGCTCCGGCGCGCTTGGCCAAAAAATCCAATTCCGCAATCGCCTGCGCCACGGACTTTCCTTTGATAAGCGACGCCACCAAACGAACTTTTCTCGGCGCTTGTCTATAATTTTTTAAAAATGCTTTCATATGATTATACTAAAATTATTCGAAAATTTACGAAAGTCTGCGAAAATTTTTGTAGTTTTTTGTAACTTTCGCATAATTTTCGTATTATTTTTTGGTTCCCTTGGCGTCTTCCGCCGCCGCGACTGCTCCCTTGGCTGCTGTTATTTCCGCTTCTTTCTTTTTCATCTCCAATTCTTTCTGCATCTTGCCGCCGTGTTTGCGGAAAGTCTTGGTTTCGGAAAATTCTCCGAGCCGATGCCCCACCATATCTTCGGTGACCAGAACTTCAATATGTTTCTTGCCGTTGTAAACGCCAAAAACAAAACCAAGCATCTCCGGCGAAATCACGCAGGCGCGCTTCCAAGTCTTAATCGGAGGAGTCTGGAGCGGATTTTTGCCGGCAATCTTTTTCAAGAGTCTTTCGTCGACATTTAAACCTTTTTTAATTGATCGTGTCATAAAAAAAGCTCTAGGCGAGCTTGGATTCATACTAGCAAATATAGACAGAAAGTCAAACGCTCTGTTCTATTTCAATACCGACATGTAATTTTTTAACATAAAAATAGAGTCTTTTTTGAGGTGGCTTCTGATCCAATCTTTTTCTTTTTCACTTGGAACAAGTTCACCTAGCCCTTGCAAAATCTGATTATCTTTCACTTTTTCTATGAAAGATATACAATCGATCAAATATTTCTTTGTCGTTTTATTAGTTCTTGCTTCGATTACATCGGCATTAATATCCCAATTACTTTTGGCAAAATAGTGAATATCGTATATGTCTCTCATTGCCATTTCCGAACGCAAGGTCAGGGCTGAAAGTTTGCTCGCAAATAAATAGTCTTTTTTGGCAACAAGCATTAAAATACCAAGATATTTTTTCATTTCATAATGGTTTTTAATATTGTCTATCAATTTTCGAATATTTATTTCAACTTTAATATTGTAATTATCATCACCGTAAGAGAGAAGCGCGAAAATTGTAAATCTTTTAATATATTTATTTTTGACTCTTCCATATTTACTTAAGATGCTCACAATCTTTTCGAATACGATTTTTTGATTTTCTTCGTTTACTGCCAGTAAATCAAAATCTAAATCCACAGAAAATCTAGGCAAACCATAAAAAAAGTAGGCGCACGTGCCGCCCTTCAACCCCAATAGCGAACTAATCGCAACATCGGCGTAGATATCTTTCAAAATATTCCCCATTATTAATTGATGTTTTTCTCTATTTAACATTTTTTTAGGAATTTTGTTGATAATTTTTGCGATATTTGTTTAATCTTTTTATTGATTGTTGGTTATCATAAATTTTTACCATGTTTTCGCATTTTTCCCAATCAATCTCACGCAAATTGTCAAAGTAATAATTCGGGAATAAATAAATCATATCCAAAAAAGCTCTTTCGGGCGTGGCAATGCTATAATTGTCTTTGCTGATGATACCGGCAGGATTAAACAGAACGATATCTTTTAATTTTCTAAAGGTAAAGGATTGTCGGCCTATAGTTATTGTTTTTGTCCATTTGGAAACCGCAAAAATTGTATCGTAGTGTTGGAAAATTACCCCAGCCTCTCGGAGAACTGTTTCAAAACTAATATAAGACGGCGCGTAAATACTGGTGGCCAATTCTTTGGCGTTGTAATCTTTATTCTTGGCAAATATTCCTCGGGTCAGTCTGATTAACAATTTTCGTCTTACATAATAAGCGGTTTTGGCATTTAAGTTTTTTTGACTGTTTTCCTGCCAAATTAAAGCTATATCTTTATTAGTTAGAATTGTTTTTGAGGATTGATATAATTTTGCAATTAAGTTGTCCATATTGATAATGTTTGCTGGAATTGATATTTTCTCTCATTTCCATTGCATAATGATAGCAAATGTGCATAAAAATGCAAGGGAAATAAAAAAGCCTCGATGGTTACATACCGCCGAGGCAAAGGAGTATGGTAGAGGGGATTGAAACCAACCTCCTACTAGGATTAGCCCGAAGAACTAATCCATACCGAAGTATAGCATATTAAAATATAAATAATTTTGAGTTAAAAAAATTTTAGCAGACATAGCAGTGGGGCCGACGACAACGCGCCTGCCCCATTTTTTCCAGGTCTATGCCTGGTTGTTGGCTTTTTGCCACGCACGTTTGGATGTGCGTGGCTTTTTCACCGCCATTCTGGTAGCAGTGATCCTTCGCCGACACCAAGCCGGCAAACGAGAGCAATTTTTCATTCGGTGGTACTCCTCATTTAAAACCATAACATATACAAAAAAGAATGCAAGGAAAATTGGTGGAAAAATTATTTATTTCAGTAAGTCCTCAAGCTGGCAAGAAAGCAATGCTGATTTATTCAGCACAATCTGCTCTTTCTGATTAAAATTGCCTGCACTCATTATAATCATTTTTGTTATAATATTATCGCCAAGAATTATATGATTTGTCTTTTTAAGATATGCTTCAGATTTATTATAAAAAAGCGAAACATACTGATTTAATTTTTCCCGAGAAGCTGGCCGGCTCGTGCTTCCGTTTATTATAAACTTAGTAATCGGAGTCAAACTTTCATTTATCTTTGTTGGTATCTCACCCTCGGCAAAATTCACCCAATAGTCACTCATTGAATATATAATGCTGACCAATTTATTATCTTCAGTTTTATAATAAAATTTGAAATAAAAAACATCCGCCCGCAGTTCATGAAATATTGAAATTTCCTGCAATTCCGCAATCAAATTAATGCTATATTCTTTAAGCAATCGAAAATAACTTTCTCGCCAATGCAGGAGCCAGTGTGTGATAAAATTCTGGTCCAAGAAAAGAGGTTTAAGGTCTTGCGCCAAATTGCTATTATTCACATCATTCATTTTTAATGTAAGTTTGTCGAAAAGCGCGCGCAAATCGCTGACATCAACGCCTTTGACTTTCAAATAATCCAAATCCGGAACAGCTTTTTTGTCCATATACCAAAGCAAGTCATATATGTCGCGTCCCTTTTCTTCATAGACATCAGCTCCGACTCCGCGAGTCCCCCGCAAAAAAATCGCCACAATTTTGCTCGCCATCAACGCAGACAAATTATATGTCTTAATGACAAAAGAAAGCTGATCGTTGTATTGACTGACAGGGATTCGTTCAATCACTGTTTTGGGCGCAAGGAAATGGTTGAGATCAATTTTAACATGCACCTGCTTTGACGGATGCCCCATGCCAAGTTCGTCGCCAATATTAAATTTTAAAAGAAGTCCGCGACTGCCAATAACTTTTATGCTTAAAAAATTATTTTCCGTGGCATATTTTCTGGAAAAGTAAGATTCAATCTCTTTTTTGAGTTTATTTAAAAATCGATCAGTGCATGGTTCCACAATTTCAAAATCCAAATCGACAGACATTCGGTTCAATTTGTGGCAAATACGCAGGGCTGATCCGCCGTACATTGTCCAATTGCTGTATTCGGAGTGATGATAAATAAATTCAAGAACATAATACTGCAAGTCTTCTTTTAAGGCATTACGCTCCGTCTCAACATCAATCTCTCCATATTTTGACAGGTCATCAAGCCTGCTTTTTAATCTCATTAAAATCTGATTAGTCATGGTTTAAATATTTTTTTATTATTTTATAAAATTTAACCTGTTCCGATTTTTCCATTTCATCGATATCTATGCGCAATTCTTCAATTATTTTTTTTATATCCCTAAATTTAATTCCCCTGAACTGATTGGTTCTGAAATATAGAAGATCGAACAATGCTTTGGATGGCGTCGCAATAAAGAAATTAAATTTTCCTTTCACCAGAGTAAAACCGGAAAAAAGTTCTTTTTTGATTGACTGATACGCAAAGTTTCCGGCTTTTGTCTGATAATTGCGAGTAACTTTCTCTGTTACTGATATGATATTGTGTATAGCTTCAGTGGTCAAATTGTAATACTGCAAGGCAGTCCAAGAACTCACATATGACGGCGAGCGAAGGATATTGGCAATTAAAAATGAATAGGATATCTCACCTTTATTTTTATTGTAAAAATCAGCGCTAATGTAAAAGCCTCTCTTGAGTCCAAAAATATCTTTCTGCGCCAAAGAACGGCTGATATATTTATCAACTGTTGCGCTTTTGATGTCATACTGCTTACTAAGCTGATAAATAGTATTCTTATTAAAATAAGGCAAGGGCTTCAGTTGCTCAATTAATATTTCTCGGTATTTCATATATATGACGATATTGTATCAAAAGTGAAATGTGTTGTCAATGAATAATCCACCAACAAAAAACACTCATTTTTAGAGTGTTTTTTGAATGATTTTTATTTATTTTTCCCCGTCTTCCTTCGCGACACCACAAACACATTGGAATATTTTTTCGGATGTCTAGTCTTTCTGCCGCCGGTGACTTTGCCCCACATTGTTTTTGGTCTCTTGGTTCCGCGTCCCTGCCGGCCCTCGCCGCCGCCGTATGGATGATCAACAGGATTCATCGCTGTGCCGCGCACGGTCGGGCGGATGCCTTTCCAGCGGCTTCGCCCGGCCTTGCCGTAATTTTCCAAATGATGTTCTTCGTTCGAAACTGTTCCGATCGACGCCCAGCAATTTTCGTTGATTTTGCGAATTTCGGTAGAAGGCATTTTCAAATTGGTGTAGCCGTCGGCGTTGGCGACCACTTGAGCGAAAATTCCGGCGCTGCGGCCGATCTTGGCGCCGCCCATTGGCTTGACTTCAATATTGTAAACAAACGATCCAACCGGAATATTTTTTAAAGGAAGCCGATTACCCGGTTCGAGAGGCGCTTTTTCGGAAACAATAAAAGAATTTCCGGCTGTAACTCCTTTCGGCAAGACCACATATCTTTTTTCTCCATCTCGATAAATCGCCAAACCGATAAAAGCCGAGCGGTTCGGATCGTACTCCACGGAATTTATTTTTGCGGGGATATCTTTTTTATTATAAAAAAAATCAATTTCCCGATACAGCCGTTTGTGTCCTGAACCTTTGTGCCGCATCGTAATGCGCCCTTGGCTATTTCGGCCGACGGAACGGCGAAAACCGCGCGTCAAGGATTTGGTCGGAGCGGAATCGGTCAAAATGCCACGATAGCTTACATGGGTCATTTGTCGTCTGGATTTGCTTGTCGGCTTGTAGCTTTTCATAATTATATAAATTCTATTTTATCTCCCTTTTTTAAATAAACCATCGCTTTGCGACCGCCGCCTCGAACACCAGCACGCCCTTTGGACATAATTTGTTTTTTTGGAATATTAAGAACATTCACTTTCGTCGGATGCACTTTGTAAAGCGCAAAGATCGCTTTTTTAATTTCGGTTTTGTTGGCCGAAGGCGCAATGTCAAACGAATAAACATTTTGCTCGGCCGCAAAAGACGCTTTTTCAGTCACTCTGGGATTCTTTATTGGATTTTTGATAATGGTGGTCATAATGATTTTCTCCTCCCCCTAATGTAGGGGGAGGCTGGGTAGGGGTATTACCCCCTGCTTTCTAAAAATTTCACGCTCTCGACTGGCTTTTCAATAATCAAATATTTGTAATTCAAAATGTCCATTGGATTTAAATTCTTCAAAAACGCCGTATCCAAAACGGAAATGTTGCGAAAACTTTTTTCCGATTTTTCATTCCGTTCATACAGGGCAATCAAAATCTTTGGCTGCTTGGTGTTTATATTTTTTATATTAACCGCTTTAGCCAAACTGTTTACAACGGTTACTCCGATTTTGGTATTTATTTTCGGCATTTCAAGCGTATCCACAAAAATTATTTCATTGTCTTTCATTTTTCTGGAAAGAACCGAAAATAAAGCCTGCGCGCGCATTTTCTTGGAGATTTTTCTTTTATAATTTTTCTCGGCGAGCGGACCGTGAGTCACCCCGCCGCCGACCCAGATGGGACTCCTGGAAGATCCGTGCCGAGCGCGTCCGGTGCCTTTCTGTTTCCAGGGCTTCTTGCCGCCGCCGCGCACTTCGCCGCGATCTTTGGTGTCCGCGGTGCCGGCGCGCTTGTTGCTCCGCATTCCTTCCACCACTTGATGCACCAAATCGCTGCGCCATTTGGCGCCGAAAACTTTTTCCGGAAGATTTATCGTCCCCGCTTCCTTTCCTTTTTGATTGTAAATAATTGCATTCATATTATTATACGAAAATTATTCGAAAATTTACGAAAGTCTGCGAAAATTTTTGTAGTTTTTTGTAGCTTTCGCATAATTTTCGTATTATCTGCTGACTATTTCTACTAAAGTCCCGCGTCGGCCGGCGATCGCTCCTTTGACCAGCATCAAATTATTTTCTTTATCAATAAAAACCACTTGCAGATTTTTTTGGGTAATCCGATCGGAGCCCATTCGGCCCGCCATGCGCATTCCTTTCGGAACATGGGTGCGCAAACCGCCGCCAATCGATCCCGGTTCCCGTTCGGAATGCTTTTGGCCGTGCGTGCGCGGACCGCCGTGGAAACCGTGTCGTTTCACCACCCCTTGGAAACCCTTGCCCTTGGAAACACTGCTCACAGTTATTTTGTCGCCATCGGAAAAAACGGAAACATCAATCACCGCGCCTTCCTTTGCGTCAACTTTATCCGTCGGCTTTAATCTGAATTCTTTAACCGTTTTGTAAAATCCTCCTTTCATCGCGCCCGCCGCGCTTTTGGTAATTCTCTCTTTTTTTTGAAGGCCGTATCCGACTTGCACGGAATCATAGCCATCTTTGGATTTTTCAAAAACTCTGGTAACCGTCACAGGGCCGGCGGAAACTATCGTCACTGGAACAATCGTGCCGTCTTCCCTAAAATACTCCGCCATATTTTCTTTTGTGCCCAAAATGAATTTCATATTACATCATCTTCACATCAATATCGACTCCGGAAGGCAACGACAGATTAGTCAGCGCCTCGACGGTCTTTGGATTCGGGTTGATAATGTCAATCAATCTTTTATGCACTCTTATTTCAAACTGCTCTCGCGTGTTTTTGTAAATAAAAGGAGAACGATTGACGGTATATTTTTTTATTTCCGTCGGCAAAGGGACCGGACCGATAATATTCGCGTCGTAACGCAAAGCGGTATCCATAATCTGCTTGATGGAAGCGTCCAAGATCTTGCTCTCGTAAGCGCGCACGCGGATGCGCAATGTCACCCTGCTTTCAACTTTTTCTGTTTTAGCAACAGATTTGACCTTAGACGTTTTCGCCTTCACCGTTTTGGGCTTTTTCGTTTTTATCTCTGTATCTGTTGTTGTCATTGAACTAAAATTAATTTATCCAAGAATTTTTGTGACCACTCCCGCGCCAACTGTCTTGCCGCCTTCGCGAATGGCGAATCTCTGCGATTCTTCGAGCGCCACCGGCGTCACCAGCTTGACGGTGATTTTTACCGTGTCGCCCGGCATAACCATTTCGGTGCCTTCCGCCAAAGTCACATCTCCAGTCACATCAGTCGTGCGGATATAAAACTGCGGCTTGTAACCTTTGAAGAAAGGAGTGTGCCGTCCGCCTTCTTCTTTTTTCAAAACATAAATTTCGCAGGTGAAATGATCGTGCGGAGTGACGGTTCCCGGTTTCGCCAAGACTTGTCCGCGGGTAACATCTTCTTTTTTGAGTCCGCGCAAAAGCACGCCGGCATTGTCGCCCGCCATGCCTTCCTGTAAATTTTTGTTGAACATTTCAATGCCAGTGACAGTTGTCTTCTGGGTCGGCTTGATTCCGACCACCTCCACTTCCTCGCCGACTTTCACGATTCCTCTTTCGATTTTTCCGGTAACAACCGTGCCTCGGCCTTCAATCGAGAATATGTCTTCAACAGGCATCAGGAAAGGCTTTTTGACATCTCGTTCCGGAATCGGAATATAAGTATCGAGCGCGTTTACCAATTCGAGCACCTTGACAGCCCAAGGATCATCCACTGATTTTGATTCGAGAGCTTTCAGAGCCGAACCGCGAATCACAGGAGCTCCGGCGCCGTCAAAACCCTGCTTGGTCAAAAGCTCGCGGATTTCTTCTTCCACCAGGTCAATCATATCTTTGTCGTCCACCATATCGCACTTGTTCAAGAAAACAATGATCTTGGGCACGCCAACTTGTTTGGCTAAGAGCACATGCTCGCGGGTCTGCGGCATAGCGCCGTCCGTCGCCGCGACCACCAAAATCGCGCCGTCCATCTGTGCGGCGCCGGTAATCATATTTTTGATGTAGTCTGCGTGTCCGGGAGCGTCGATGTGCGCATAATGCCGGGCGTCGGTCGCATATTCGTTGTGGGAAATGTTAATGGTAATGCCTCGCGCTTTTTCTTCCGGCGCGTTATCGATTTGATCAACTCCGCGCAGACGAACCGTCTTGCCCGCCATATTCAAAACATGCAAAATCGCCGCGGTCAAAGTCGTCTTGCCGTGGTCCACATGCCCGATGGTGCCGACATTAATGTGCGGCTTGTCTCTTTTAAATTCTTCTGCCATAAATTTTTTTATTAAAACTTATAATGCCAAACCGCTTTTGGGCAATAGAAAAACCGCCAAAAGTGCAGTTGTTAAGATAGTAGCAAATTAAAAAAGATTGTCAAACTGATTTATTCTCTGCGAAGTTTTGTCTGAACATATTCATATAAGTCTTTTTTTCTTTTTTTGTCTTCTTCGACAGATTTTGATGTTTTAAAATACTCAGACACATTTACACCATACATAAGCAAAAAAAAATTTTCAAAGATTTCCGTTAAGGATGACAAAAAATTCATATTGGGATTTTTGGCAAGCAAATTCGGTATTAGTATTTGTCTTAGGAAAGATGCATCAGTTGGCTCAACTTTAAAACCTTCTTCCGTCAAATATGAAATGGTGTCCTGCGACAATTTGTTCACTTTTTCTGTAAATTCCGGATTGTTTTGTGAAATAGATTCTGCGGGCATGTTTTTGACCAGGTCTTGCCTAGCCGTTTTTATTTTCTTAATAATAATCCAAAAGGCGCGACAACTTTAACAGTCACTTTGTTTGAAGATTTTTTGTTTTTTAATTTTTGAACTTTCTTTAATTCAGTTTCCATCCGCTTTTGATCTAATGGCAGATTAAACATATCCCCACGCACGGGGCGAACCATTGATTCTTTAAGGAGTGGTTTATCTCTATTAACCAAATTCCAACTTCTAATTTTTAAGTCATTAATATCAAAAGGCACCAAAGTTAAATCTTTTATAGGTAGAGCATTTATATATTGTGACGCTTGTGAATTGACAGGGATAAATCCCGCGCCAACATCTAAAATTTTTGCGCCCTTTAGATCAAACCGAGAAAAAATCGACTTATAGATTTCTGGCGAAATAAAGTCCACATTATTTACAATCTTATCTTTAAGTTCTTCTACAAGGGCTTTTTTATTTTTGTCTTTAAGTATATTGGGTTGATTTGCAACTTTTTCCATAAATATATCTTATATTAATCCTAAAAATTCTTGAGCGGTTAAACCAGACTGTTTTATAATCGCTTTTATGGTGCCAATTCTCATATCTTTATTGTGCCATGGCAAAGTTATGTAAATCTTGTTTTTTAGGTAAATCTTATGACTTCCATTTTGGCGCGCAAAAATAAATCCAGTTTTTTCTAAAACTTTTTCAACTTCTTTTGCTTTAAGAGACGGAAACTTCGGCATAAAATTATGCCATTACTTGAATAGGGGTTATAATGATACCGAAATTTTCTTGAAAAATTTTTGTTTTATTTTCTTTCATTGTTTCCAAATACAAACTTGTGGCTTCTTTAATATTTTTTAGCGCTTCTTCGAAGTTATCCCCCTCCGAAATACATCCTGGCAAACTGGGAACAGTAACAGTATATCCGCCATCTTTTTGATCAGGCTCAAATACTGCAGTATAGTTATATACTTTTTGAGAAATTATGTTTCGTTTCAATTCTTTCTTTTTCATTACATATAAATATAGCAAAAAATAAATCAAACATCAATTTCATTTTCTCGCCGCAATAATAGTTTCCGCGACATTGTTGGGCACAATATCATAGCGGAAAAATTCCATGGTGAAGCTGGCGCGGCCTTCGGTCATCGAGCGCAGGCCGGTCATATAGCCGAACATTTCCGAAAGAGGCACAACGGCTTTGATGACTTTGTTCATGCCACGGTCTTCCATGCCTTCAATCAGTGCGCGCTTACTGGAAAGATTTCCGGTAACATCACCCATAAATTTCTCCGGCGTCACGACTTCCACTTTCATCATCGGTTCCAGAATCATCGGGTTGGCTCTTCGACAAGCATCTTGCACCGCCATAGACGCGGCGATTTTGAAAGCCATTTCGTTACTGTCCACTTCGTGATAACTTCCGTCCCAAAGATCCACCGAAACATTTACAATTTTGAATCCGGCCAAAACTCCGCGATCGAGCCCTTCTTTAAATCCTTTTTCGCAAGGCGCGATGTATTCCTGCGGAATCACGCCGCCTTTGATGCTGTTCACAAATTCAAAACTTTCCGAGCGTTTGGTATTTTTCGGCAAGTCCTCCAATTCTTCTTTCGAGAGCATAACCATCGGCTTGACTCGGATTTTCACATGGCCGTAGTTGCCGCGTCCGCCGGACTGCTTGATGTATTTGCCTTCGGCTTCGGAGGTTCCGGTAATTGTTTCCCGATAAGCCACTTGCGGCTTGCCGACATTGGCCTCGACGGTAAATTCTCGTTTCATTCGGTCCACGATAATCTCCAAATGCAATTCGCCCATGCCGGCGATAATCGTCTCGCCGGTTTCCTGATCTGTGGAAACTTTGAAAGTCGGATCTTCCTGCGCCAAACGATTGAGCGCCATACCCATTTTTTCCTGATCGGCTTTCGTCTTTGGTTCAATCCGAAGCTGAATCACCGGTTCCGGAAACACAATGCGATTTAATTCAATCGGATTGTTTTCATCGCAAATGGTGTCGGAGGTGATTGTGTCCTTAAGTCCGACTGCGGCGGCGATTTCGCCGGCAAAAACCTGTTTCACTTCTTCGCGATCATTGGCGTGCATTCGCAAGATTCGGCCGATGCGCTCTTTGTTGCGGGTGCGCGGATTATAAACATAACTACCGGCCATCAAAGATCCGGAATAAACTCGGAAGAAAATAATTTGTCCGACAAAAGGATCGGTCGCCACTTTGAAAGCCAACGCCGAAAATGGTTCAGCGTCGGAAGCATGTCGAACTGCGGGTTCATCGGTGTCTGGATTGATGCCTTCAATCGGCGGAATGTCCGTCGGCGCCGGAAGATAATCAACAACGCCATCCAACACTAATTGCACGCCTTTGTTTTTAAGCGCGCTGCCGGCAAAGACCGGAAAAATTTCATTGGCGATTACAGCTTTGCGCAGAGTTTTTTTTAAAACATCAACATTGGGAATCACGCCTTCCAAATATTCCGTCATCATCGTGTCATCCGTCTCCACTATTTTTTCAACCAATTCGGAATGAAATTTTTCCGCTTCGGTTTTGTATTCCGCCGGAATTTCTTTTTCCATAACTTTGTTGCCCATTTCTCCCTCAAAGTAATAAGCTTTCATTTGGAGCAGATCAACCACACCTTCGTGTTTTTCTTCGAGTCCGATCGGAATCTGCATGCGAACAGCTTTTTTGGAAAGGCGATCCAGAATCGTCGCGTAAGAATGTTCAAAAGAAGCGCCGGTGCGGTCCAGTTTGTTGATAAAACAAATTCTCGGAACCTTGGCTTCGTCGGCATAACGCCAGTTGGTTTCCGATTGCGGCTCCACGCCGGCCACGCCGTCGAAAACCACCACCGCGCCGTCAAGCACCCGCAAAGATCTTTTCACTTCTACTGTGAAATCAATGTGCCCCGGAGTATCTATAATATTAAAACGATGTTTCATTGGATGTCGGGCGCCCGCCTTCGCCAAGGCTTCGGCGGACACGTAAGTCGGCGTCCAAAAACAAGTTACCGCCGCGGAGGTAATCGTAATCCCGCGTTCACGCTCTTGCTCCATCCAGTCCGTCGTGGTGTCGCCGTCATGCACCTCACCGATTTTGTGCGAAACACCGGTATAAAAAAGCACCCGCTCGGTCGTCGTCGTTTTGCCCGCGTCAATGTGGGCGATGATGCCTATATTTCTGACTTTTTCCAAAGGATAATCTCGTTCCATAAATATAACTTACCAAGCAAAATGCGCGAAGGCTTTGTTGGCTTCAGCCATTTTGTGCGTGTCTTCTTTCTTTTTAATCGCGGAACCTTCGTTTTTGGAAGCGGCAATTAGTTCGTCGGCGAGTTTAATGTGCATCGGTTTGCCTTTGCCGCCGCGCGCCGCATCGCGAATCCAGCGCATCGAGAGCGCAACTCGTCGTTCCGGGCGAACCTCGACCGGAATCTGATAATTGGCGCCGCCGATCCGTTTGGAACGCACTTCCGTGAGCGGCCCGGCATTTTTCAAAGCCAGATCAAAAATTTCGAGCGGATTGGCATTGCCGGTTTTTTCTTTAATGATATCAAAAGACGCATACATAACCTTGCGCGCCGTTTCTTTTTTGCCGGACCACATAATATAATTTATAAATTTCTCCAATTTTTGAGAATTGTAAATGAAATCGGGCTGGACAATATTTTTATTTTTTATTTTGCGTCGCATAAATTTTTATTTCTTTTTATCTGCCCGAGGTTTCTTGTTCCCATAAAGCGAACGGCCTTGTCGGCGTTTTTCCACTCCTTGTGTATCAAGCACCCCGCGCACGATATGATACCGGACTCCGATCAAATCTTTAACCCGTCCCCCGCGCAATAAGACCACCGAGTGTTCTTGCAGATTATGTCCTTCGCCGGGAATATAAGCGGTCACTTCCATTCCGTTGGTCAAACGCACGCGCGCAATTTTTCGCAAAGCGGAGTTTGGCTTCTTGGGAGTCGTGGTGGAAACTTTCACGCACACGCCACGCTTAAAAGGAGCCGGAAAAAACACCGGCCGGTTTTTTAGAACATTAAAACCGCGCGCCAAAGCGACGGTCTTGTGTTTGGAGTGAACTTTCACTCTGTTTTTTTTGATTAATTGATTGATGGTTGGCATAGTAAATAAAATAGTCCCATAGGACTATGTTGGGAATATACTATATTGTTTGGAAAATTGCAAACATTACAAAGCCAATCCGGTTACCAGATGAAATAGAAAAGCCAAAATCGGATACAAGTAATCGGAAAAGAAAAAAATAAAAATCAGCAATAAAATTAACGCGTAGCGCTCATAGGCGATCATGAACGAAAAAGCTTTTTCCGGCAAAAAAGAAAAAAGGATTTTGGAACCGTCGAGCGGCGGGATCGGCACCAAGTTAAAAATTCCCAAAGCCAAATTCACCACCACGATGGCGGAAAGGATGAAATAAAAATTCGCGGATAAAATGGCGCTCGGTAAAACGAATGGCGCAAAACGGATAATCAAACCGAAAACGCCGGCGATTAAAAAATTGGCGAGCACACCGGCGGATGCCACCGCGAGCGTGCCCCATTTTTTGTTGCTTAAATTATTCGGATTGTAAGGCACTGGCTTGGCCCAGCCGAACATAAAAGGCGAATGCACCAGCACCAAAAACGCCGGAAGTAAAATCGAGCCGAAAAGATCCAGATGCGGCAAGGGATTTAAGGTCAATCGTCCGGCGTTGCGGGCAGTGTCATCGCCGAAATTCTCCGCCATAAAGCCGTGCGAGACTTCGTGAATCACCACCGACATAATCAATATCAAAATATAAAAAATCGCGCTGGTTGCGTCCATACAATTTTTATGATAGCATACATTCCGTTATGAAAAAAATCTGCGCGATAACCAAAAAAAGTTCCATTGTCGGAGGCGGCTATTCCAATCGCACTCGCGCCACCAAGTTCAACCCTACCGGCCGGGTCCGTAAATATCCAAATCTGCAAAAGAAAAGAATTTTTGTGCCGGAACTGAATAAAACGGTCAACATTGAAGTCAGCGCTCGCGGAATGCGCACCATGAAAAAGAACGGCATCTATGCCACCCTCAAAAAAGCGGGATTGGTAAAAGCATAAAAACCTGCAAGGTCTTGCCTTGCAGGTTTTTACCCCGGCACGAAAGTTAAAGCTGTACCCTTTTTGCCGGAACGGCCGGTGCGGCCGATACGGTGCACATAAGTATCGTAAGTTTGCGGGACATCGTAATTTATTACATGCGTCACATCCGGAATGTCTAGTCCCCTTGCCGCTACGTCGGTGGCTATCAAGATATTTATTTGATCTTTTTTAAACGAATCTAAAATGCGAATACGCTCGCGGCTTCTTTTGTCGCCGTGAATCCCGCCGACTTTAAATCCAAATTGAGACAATTCTTTAGCCAAAGAATCCACGGAATGTTTCATCTCGCGGAAAATCAGAGTTTTCATCGGAAACCCTCCCGCCCCTGAATTGGCGGGCAGGCCTTTTTTCAAAACTTCGTGAAGTTTCTCTAATTTATCTTCTTTGCTTCTGGCGCGAACAATGTCTTGATCGATATTTTTCAAGGTCTCGCCGGTGACGACTGAAATAAAAATCGGATTTTTCAAATACTGCTCGGTCAGTTTTTTAATTTCCGGAGAAAGCGTTGCCGAAAAGAAAAGCGTTTGCCGTTCTTTGTGAGTTTTGCCGATGATATAAACCATATCATCGCGAAAACCCATATCGAGCATCCGGTCCGCTTCGTCGAGCACCACGCTATGGCAAGTCGCCAAATCCAAAACTTTTTTATCAAGCAAGTCACGCAACCGTCCCGGCGTGCCAATGACAAAAGAAACTCCCATTTTTATTTCCCGAATTTGTTTCATAATCGGTAGACCACCGACACAAGCGACGGAAAACATTCCGAAACCAAAAGCCAGATTTTTGAAATCGGATTCAATCTGAAGCGCCAGCTCACGAGTCGGCGCCATTATCAAAACCGTTTCCCGTTTATTCTGCCCTTTGGTTTTGGCAATTTTTTCGATCAAAGGAAGCAGAAAAGCCGCCGTCTTGCCGGTGCCGGTGTTGGCCATGCCGAAAACATCCCTGCCGTCCATCACCGTAGGAATGGCCTGATCTTGAATCGGTCTTGGGTTTGTAAAGCCAGCTCGCGTAATATTTTTATGGAGCTGCGGATGAAAAGGAAAATCTGCAAAACTGTGTTTGGAAACATAGGGCTTTTCCTCAATCATTGTTCCCTTTTTTATGAAACGGGAAAAATCAATCCGTTCGCCGCGAGATCGTTTATTGCCAGATGGTCGTCCACCCCTAAAACTAAGTTTAGAACTATTAAATTTTCCGCTACCGAAACGAGGTTTAGCCCGAAAAGTAGAAGTATGGCTGCCGAATTTCTTCGGATGAGCCGAATTAGTTTTGTACATATTGGGTCACTCCCAATATGCTTAGATGAGAATGATGTTTTAAGAGTAGCATTGTTTGATTATTTTGTCAATATTTTTTTAGACTTCCGCGAGAGTCGAATGACCGAAAACTTTTTCCTCGAGCGCTACAATGTGAGGATGATAATCTGCAACTACCATACCGATACTTTCTTCGTTTTCTTTAATATCTTTTGATAATTTTTCAAAGTTTTCTCGAGTTTCTGTTTTGAAGCTTTGTAGGTCAGTTTTGATTTGCGCAACATCGGTTTTGAGTGAAGATATATCTGATTTGAGTTCTATCTTAACACCAGCAAGTTCTTCTTTAGTTGCCATTTTCTCTTCAATCCTCGAAAAACCTCGATTCATCGCGTCAAGCAATTCTTGATTGGTTATTTCTTTCTCTTCGTCCTTATTCATAAATATAGTATAACAAGCCAATTTTATTTTGTAAATGAATAAATGGATCAAATTATTAATCAGTTGTTTTATAATTTTTTCTAAAATGATATACTGGAAATATGGAAAATCAAATACCGACAAAAATAGAATTGGATTCTGAAGAAGTTAATTTTGGTAAAATCCATCGTGATTTTTCCGAAACTCCATATGGGAAAAAATTGTCAGACCAAATTAGGTGGGCGAGATTTAAACCCGAAAATACAACAAATGAAAAGTGGAATAAATTATTTGGTGCAGATGTAAATAATTTAGAACATTTAAAACTCACTTATGGACTAACTCGGCAATTTATAAAATATTTAAATGAAAAAAAACAATTAACCAAAGAAGAACAAGAAAATTTACTGTTAGCGGCTACTGTGCACGATTGGGCGGAAGCGATTACTGGAGATCTAAGTTATTATCTTAGAACTGAAGAAAATGAAAGGGAAGAATTAATATATCTAGAAAAAATTATTAGAGAAATTTGTGGACAAGACGAAAAGCTTTTTTTTCGAATGAAATTTGTAATTGATGAAATTGTACATAACAAAGATTCAAAATTGGGAAAAATGTTTAATGCCATAGAAAAAGTGGGGTATGTTAGGACTAGTATCAGAGCTTATAATGAGTCGAAAAAAGTAAACGGAGAATTGAAAATTGCTCTAATAAGGATGGCACTAGAAGCAACTCCAGATCAAGTCAGAATGTTACTGGATTATGCAAAAATTTATCCACCAGTTGCTATTTATCTTAAAGAAAATAAAGAAATAATAAATGATATATTTAAAGATGCTGAAAATTTAGACATAAATACAAGAAAAAACATTCCAAAATTTGAGGAATCTAGAGAAAAGTGGTTATCAGAAAGTTTACAACTTTAAATTCTATTATTTCAAAATTTCTAAAGTCTTCTCAATTATTTCCTCCACCGAATTATAGTAAACAAAGTGAAAATTTTTGTGATCTATGCCTCGGATAATTCTGCCCACTGTTTGATCTTTGTGCGCTATGGCAAGCACGGGTATACCTCTTTTTTCTACACATGTTGCCATCTCATAACCTAAACCAATAGACGGATAATCGCAAATTGCAAGCATGCAGTCCGCTTTCATCACGCATTTTCTTATATCATAATCATAAATTTCTTGCGGGGTATAAGGTTTGGCGCTTCCAAGATCACCTATTCCCAAAAATTCCAAAAGTTCAAAATGTTTCCCTAATTCTTTTTTAAGTTCATCAATCATCTTCAAGAATTCCTCTTTTTTGTCTGGAGGTAATAAAGTTAAACTGCATCCAATATAAAGTTTCTTTTTCATCTTATTTAAATTGTTTACCAATAATATTTTTTGGGCTACTTAAATTGAAAAGATTCTCACTATCTGCCATTAAATACACATTTTTGATTCCGGCAGAAATCATCGCATCCCAACAATCCTTGCAAAACCACCAATGCCCCCAAAGATACAGGTCTGCGCCGTTTGTGTTGTACCCATTCTTTTTTGCATTTCTTATAGCTGTCGGCTCTGAATGATTTTTAGGTGCAGCGCATCCGGGACACAACCAGTATTTTTGACCTGATTTTATTTTTAACATCCTTCTTATACACAATCCTTTTTGATGAAGCTCTATTAACTTTTTATTTTTAATTCCTGAATGTAAAGCCCCCCGTCCAATAACTTTTCCATCTAGCACTATTACAACCCCTGCAATATACCTCCTATCTGTGGCTTGTTCAAAAGCGGTTTTTTTTGCCTCTATTATAAAAGGATTGCTTTCCGGCACATATAAAATAGTTTTTCCTGCTGGCAAATACGGATATTTGATGTCTTTTGTTTCCATAATTTATATTATATACTTTACTACATGACGACTTTTGACACAATCTACCAGAACCTCATTAAAAAAATAATGTCCGAAGGTATTGAGGAATTAAACGAACGCACTGGGCATAAAATAAAAATACTACCTGGTCTAACTTTTCAAATTGATATTGAAAAAGAAGGTTTCCCGATTCTCACTCTTCGTAAAAATCCAATCAAGTCCCCAATCGCCGAACAAGTTTGGTTTATCACCGGAGACAAAGACACAAATTTTTTGCGAAAATACACAAAAATGTGGGATGAATTTATTGAGGAAGACGGCACCATCTCTTCGGCTTATGGCTATCGCTGGAGGCATCATTTTGGCCGAGATCAGCTTAATCAGTTGGTGAAACATTTGAAAGAAGAACCGCATTCACGGCAGGGAGTGGTGATAACTTGGGATCCAGCCGATGACGGACTATATGGAAAAGGATTAAAGGCAACTTATAAAAAAAATGCGCCTTGCCCTTTTGCTTTTACGGTAAACATAATCGGTGGACGACTTTGTTTTCACAATATTGTCCGTTCCAACGATATGATGCTTGGATGTCCGTTTGATACTTTTGGATTTAGTCTTTTGATGTGCGCGCTGGCGCAAAAGCTGGGAGTCAAGCCTGGAATCTACACTCACAGCATTTCCAACGCGCATATTTACGATATTCACTACGATGGAGCAAGAGAATTAATCAAAAGAAAAAATGATCATCCGAATATTTTTCCAAAATTGCCGGAAAATATTTTTGATCGTGCGGAAAAAAAAGACGAGAATTTAGTCAGTGAAATTTACGAAGCCTTTGCGCCATTTTACAAACCAAGTGATCCGATTTTGGGTCTTGATATAATCAAATAATATGATTTCATTAATCGCCGCCATCGGCAAAAACAACGAACTCGGAAAAGGCAACAACCTTCTTTGGCCTTTGCCGACCGACCAAAAATATTTCCGGGAAATAACCACCGGCCATACCGTGATAATGGGACGGAAAACCTTTGAGTCAATCGACAGACTATTGCCCAACAGAAGAAACATTATTATCACTCGCAATTTGAATTATAAAAAAGACGGAGCGGAAATTGCGCATTCATTGGAAGAAGCCTTAAAAATGTCAAGGTTCGACCTTGACAAAAATGAAGAGATTTTTATAATTGGCGGAGCGGAAATATATAATCAAGCTTTGCCTTTGGCGCAAAAACTTTACATCACAAAAATAGACGCCGAAGACAAAGAAGCGGACACTTTTTTTCCAAAGATAGATTCAAGCTGGAAAGAAATATCGCGCGAGGAACACGAACCGGATGATGTAAATCTATATAAATACGCTTTTGTAATTTACGAAAAATTTTAAGAACTCGCCGTAATAATTTTTTTGATTCCCAAACTGTTGGCCATTTTGGCGCAGGCCGAGCAAGGTTTTCTTTCGCAGTACATTGTGGCTCCCTCAAGCAGAATCCCAAACTTTAATGCCTGAGTAATAGCATTGTGTTCGGCGTGAATAGTTCGGACACATTCTTTATTTTTTAGATCATGGCCAACTTCGTTGCAATGCGGCAATCCGGAAAGCGAGCCAGTGTAGCCGGTAGCCACAATCCTGTTTTCCTCTGCCAACACACATCCACTGCCACTCTTGTCGCAAGTGGCGCGCGCGCCGACCGCGTCAACTATCTTCAAAAAATATTCATCCCAACTCGGTCTTTTGTATTTTTCGGTTTTTTTCACAATTTTTTTCATAAAATTTAAGGATCCTCATCTGTTTTAACGCGAATAAAAACATCTTTGC
>JBAPNK010000021.1:0-4698 GCA_049279095.1 Minisyncoccia bacterium | reverse complement strand
GTTTGCGGCCTATTTTTTCTTTCCGGCTTTTTTCAGCAGCGCGATTTCTTATCAAAAAGGTCAAGTCGTAAATCAAACTATTAACACTATTACGCAAACGGCAGTTCCGCCAGCCACCTTGATAATTCCACCGCTTAATACTATTTTATATGATCAAAAATTATTGGCAATAGCCAACAATCCGCCGGATCCGATTGTTTACAATATCGTGAAAACTATTGAAAAATCCAAAACCGGCAAATCCGTAACCGTTAGTGCTAAAGTTCCTATGAATCCGCAACCTGTTAAAGTGCATCTTTGGCCGGTCAAAACAGCTTACCCAAACGCTGGCGCGATTTTGCCGTTTAATCGCATCATTGCTTATTATGGAAATTTATATTCCAAAAATATGGGAGTGCTGGGAGAATATCCGGAAGATCAAATGCTCTCAATGCTGGAAGAAGAAGTGCAAAAATGGAACGAAGCCGACCCGACGACTCCGGCGATTCCGGCATTGCAATATATTGCCGTGGTGGCGCAAGGTTATCCGGGCGCCGACGGCAAATATCGGGACCGGATGCCGGATTCGGAGATAGACGAAGTGCTGGCGATGGCGACGAAAATACACGCCTTGGTTTTTTTGGATGTGCAAGTCGGTTTTTCCACCGTGCAAACGGAAGTTCCGTTGCTCGAAAAATATTTGAAAATGCCGATCGTGCATTTAGCGCTCGATCCGGAGTTTTCCATGAAAGGGATATCTCCGCCGGGCAAAGCTGTCGGCACGATGGACGCCGCGGACATAAATTTTGCCTCGAATTATTTGGCAAATTTAGTGCGGGAAAACAATTTAACGCCAAAAATTTTAATCGTGCATCGTTATACCGAAGGAATGATAACCAACTATAGTCTTATCAAAACAATGCCGGAAGTGCAGATTGTAATGAATATGGATGGCTGGGGAGACGCGGCGCATAAAGTGGCGACTTATAAAGAATTTATTTATCCCGAGCCGGTGCAGTTTACCGGTTTCAAATTGTTTTATAAAAATGATATTCTCACACCCGGCACTACCTTGATGACACCAGAGAGTCTTTTGAAATTGAATCCTCGACCGAGCTATATACAATATCAGTAGATAGTTTATGATATAATCTTTTTATGGATTCATTAAAAGAAAAAAAAGCCTGGCGGGAAGTGAAATACAGCCAAAAATTTTTGAATGCTTTTCGCGGTCTACGTGTTTTTTGGCAGACGACCAAAAATTTATATGTTCACACGGTAATAGCTTTGCTGGTGATAATTTTTGGATTTTATTTTCAAATTTCCAGTTTTGAATGGATTGCTTTGATTTTCGCGATTGGTTTCGTAATTGTAGCCGAAGCCTTCAATACGGCTATTGAGATAGATATTGACTTGACTTCGCCGGAATATCATCCGTATGCGCGAGACACCAAAGATGTCGCCGCCGCGGCGGTTTTATTGTCGGTCTTTGTCGCGATAATTGTCGGACTGATTATTTTTTTGCCGAAAATTTTTTAAATTCAACCCCTCCTTAATCCTCCCCTTGTCAGGGGAGGAAAAATTCAGAAAGTCCCCCCTGACAAGGGGGATATAGGGGGTTGTATTAAATTTTTTAAATTGGTATTATAAACAGCACATGAATAACCAAGTAAAGATTTTCATTTTAATAATCGGTCTTTTGATTTTAGGCACGATTGCCGCAGTGTTGCTTCAATCAAACAGTTCCAATGCGCCGGCGGGACCGGGCAAATACGACGGTTTCGCGCAATGCTTGGTTAGTAAGGGTGCAAAATTTTACGGAGCGTTTTGGTGTCCGCATTGTCAGGCGCAAGAAAAAGATTTTCAAATGACTCGTCAAGCATTGGAAACAGCAGGTCTTTATGCTGAATGTTCTACTCCGGATGCAAGCGGACAAACCCAAATTTGCATTGACAAAAAAATCCAAAGTTACCCGACTTGGATCTTTGCCGATGGATCACAGTTAACTGGAGAAATTCCGCTCCAACAACTGGCCGACAAAACCGGTTGCGTTTTGCCAAAATAATATGAGCAATTCCGTGCATTATTTGAATTTTTTTCTCGGCTTGGGAGTTATTATTACCCAAATTTTTTGCGTGATTGCTTTAGGCTTGCTTTTTTTTGGTCCAAAAAAAAATGTTTTTCTGGATTTTATTGATAAGCACATTTTGATTTTAGGCTTTTTCTTTTCTTTTGTGGCTTCGGTTTTTCCGCTGATTTATTCCGAAATCATTAATTTTCTGCCGTGCTATTTGTGCTGGTGGCAGAGGATTTTTATGTTTCCGGTTTTCATTCTTTTTGCGGTGGCGCTTTGGGATAAAGATAGGAGAGTCATTCGCTATGTCGCCCCTCTTTTATCTTTAGGTTTTTTAGTTTCCGTTTATCACAACTTTTTTTATTATTTCGCAGAAAATGGGAGCGCGCCTTGCGACGCTTCCGGCGTGTCTTGTTACCAGCATTTGGTCTCCGAATTTGGCGGATACATTTCCATTCCGATGATGGCGCTCACCGCTTTTTTCGCGCTCTTGACTTTGCTCGCCATTGCGCATTTTTATGGAAAGAATAAAATAGATTGATTATTAGCTTAACAAAATAATTTTATGGGCAAAGGAAACAACGCTTATCGCAAAGATGTCAAGAAGCCGAAAAAGGCTAAGAAGAAATAGCATTATCAGTTTAATATAAAATTTTATGTTTTATTTATTTATTTTAGGCAGAATAATTTTGGGCGGTTATTTTATAATGAGCGGCGTGAATCATTTTCGGCATTTGAAGATGCTCGCCGGCTACGCAGAGAGTAAAAAAGTGCCGATGGCCTCTACGGCGGTATGGTTTACCGGTTTGATGATGCTTTTGGGCGGCTTGGGCATCTTGCTTGGAGTTTGGATAGAGTTTTCCGTGCTTTTGCTCTCAGTATTTTTACTGGTCACAACATTAATGATGCATCAGTATTGGACAGTGTCGGAGCCGGGCGCTAAAATGAGCGAGCAAATTAATTTTATGAAAAATATGGCGCTCTTGGGCGCGGTCTTGATGTTGCTGGCTATTCCACTCCCTTGGGCGGCGGCGTTGTTCTAAAAAATTCCAAAGATTTTATTCAATAACTTTTTAAGCCAGCTTTCTTGCGGAGCTTGGGTGGTTGTTGTCGTGGCTGGGTTCGTCAATGCGTTTATAACACTGACCGTGTTGTCTAGTTTTGGTTTTATCTTTTCAATCGCGACAGTTTTAATTGTTGCGGTATTGATTGTCGCAGTAATTTGAGGAATTGTTGGCTCGACTGGTTCTTGGGGAGCTATTGCTAGAACTGGAACAACTGGCTTTTGGAAATTTTGCATTATTTGATTCCAGGTTTTTCCGGATAAAACAGAAACGATATAACTTGTTTCCCAAATCTTGGTTTGCGTGTCTGCATCTTGGATTCCGCCATCTGAATCTTGTAGCGTTGCCAAATAATCAAGTGGTGTGTTTTGGTATTTTGGCCAATCGGCTGGTTTTTCGTTCATAGCTAAAATGCCTTCCAGTGCCCAAGCCGTGGAAGAAGCATTTTCATTCCAACTCGCATCATCTTTCTGGTTTTGTTTCAAGAAATTCTCCGCTTTAATTAAAGCATTTTTAACATCTGCATTTTGATTGAAAGTTGCCAGAGATTCCATTGCCGCTCCGGTCATATCCGGGGAATTGTCCCAAGATCCGTTTTCATTCTGCGCGCTTAAAATAGAATAAATATCGTCATTAATCATTTTGTCATTTTGGGTGTATCCGGCATTTTGCAAAACTATCAAGGCGAAAATATCGTCATTGTCTTCATTCGGATCGCCGAACTGTTTACCGTCAAAAGCGTTTGTTATTTTTTCAATATAATTTTCTCCGTTGGTATTATACGGATTTAATCCCAAAGCCATTAGGGCCATGGCGTGTCTCTCGTAATCGGTCAAATTTGCACTGTTTACATTTGACTGCTCGAAGTATTTTATTGTTTTCAAAACTTGAGCTTGATTATTTTCTGAAGCTAGAGCGATTGCCGTCCAATCAGTGTAAAGATCATCTCCGAAAGAGCCGTCATTTTTTTGCTGTGCAACTAAAAAATCTGAAGCCTTTTTGGTGTCAAAAGTTGGCTTAGCCGTAGTTGCGGGAGCGGCAACAGGAGGCATAGATGTAACAAGCGGGCCGCCACCGGATGGAGTGGAAGATAATGTGTGTCCCGGATCTATAAAATTAAGAGAAATTATGTCACCTGACTGCAACGCATATTCGCTCAAGCCCGTGGTTGCCTCTGTTCCATTTAAGGACCAATCCCAGTAATTATAAACATCGTTGCCAAGATTATCCTTGGTGGTCGAGCCGGATATATTATCAAGAGAATTTAAATAATAAGCGTCATATGTAGAATCCCAACCCCAGCTGCTTTGAATTCCTGGCTGTAATTGCAGTATGGCGCAATAAGGAGTGGCTATGGCTGGGGTTGTGCCATCATTATCACTGTCGCAAGGAGTTACAGTGATATTTTGATCATATATTATGCTAATGGGTGTTGAGATTTTTAAATGAATTGCCGTATCCGCATAAGCCGTGCTAAAAAAACAAAAGACTATAAAAAGACCAAAAACAATTTTAATAATTTGATTTTTCATATTTGAAAGACAAAATGTCTCCCGGCTTTATTTTATAATTTGAAACGCC
>JBAPNK010000020.1:0-3521 GCA_049279095.1 Minisyncoccia bacterium | reverse complement strand
GTTTTTCCATAAGAAAACTATAACACAAATTAAAAGTGAATGATATTTACAAATAAATCGTTTTTAATAAATTTTTCTCGCCTTCCCTTTCCAATAAATCCGGTGGGATGTCGGCGATGAATTCCGAGGGCGCGTTAACTTTGCGCGCGCCGAAAATCGTGCGGAAATTCGCGAAAGACAGAAACAATTTTTCTTTGGCGCGAGTGAGCGCCACATAAAAAAGTCGCCGTTCTTCTTCGCTATCTTCCGCTGTTTGCGTTTCATTTTGTCTCTCGTGCGGAAAAAGTCCATCTTCCAAACCGGTTACAAAAACGAATTTGAATTCCAAACCCTTGGCGGCGTGCACGGTCATTAACTTTACCGCGTTATTTCCCCTCTCCGAAATTCGGAGAGGGCCAGGGTGAGGTGTATTCATCATTAACGAATCTTGATCCGACGCCAGCGAAGCGTCCTCTAAAAGTTTTTCTATTCCCAAACCGTTTTCCAAGTTGTCGTATTTCAGCGCTAGCGTCGCCAGTTCTTTGATATTTTCCAATCTTTCAATATCTTCTTCCGTTCCTTCGGAAAGTTCCCGCTCGATGCCGGATTTTTTGACCGCGAATTTGATCACCGCGCTGGCTTTTTCTGTGGCTATTTTTTCTTTTATTTCTTCCAGCGTTTTATAAAAATTATCAATCTTGATTTTCATTTTAATCGGCAAGTCCTCCGTTTTTCCCGAGAAAATTTTAACCAACGACACTTTGCCGATGCCGCGCGCCGGAAAATTGATGATTCTTTTGATGTCCGACAAAGATTCCGGGTTTAAGGCCGCGCGAATATACGCGAGCGTGTCTTTGATTTCTTTTCTTTCAAAAAATTTGACGCCCAAAACTTGATACGGAATGTTATAATGCAGCATCATTTCTTCCAGCGCGCGCGATTGGAAATTGGCTCTATATAAAATGGCTATTTCAGATAGTTTGGACGGCGAGGCAGATGCTTCCTTTGCGGGGTCGCTGTCTGCGCGTGCTCGCGCAACGCTGCCTCTCGGCTCGTCAGCCTGCGAGACACCCCGCAAAGAAAGATCTGCCTCGCCGTCCTGAATCTCTAAAATTTTCGTCGCCACGAAATCCGCCTCGTCGTTTTCATCCAGCGCTTCATACAGTCCGATTTTTTCGCCGACCATATTATTGGTGAACAGATTTTTATCCGGCCGAAATTTATTTTTCTTGATTATTTCATTGGCGGCTTCCAGGATATTTTTGGTAGAGCGGTAATTTTGCTCCAATAAAATTATTTTGGCGTTGGGATAATCTTTTTCAAAACTTAAAATATTTTTCAGATTCGCTCCGCGCCAGGAATAAATATTCTGATCGGCGTCTCCGACCGCGCAGATATTTTTTTTCTCGCCTGCCAGCAATTTGGACATCAAGTATTGCGCTTCGTTGGTGTCTTGATATTCGTCGATGTGAATATACTCCCATTTTTCCTGATAAATTTTACGGATGGCTTCGTTGTCTTTTAATAATTTTACCGCTTTTAAAAGCAAGTCGTCAAAATCCAAACTATTTTCTTTCATTTTTCTTTTTTCATATAAATTCCAAACTTGCGCCGTAATTTTTCCGATCGGATTTGTGCCGTTGTTTTCTCTTTCGGCATACTCCGTCAGATGCGTGAATTTTCCTTTCTCGCGCGAGATAATATTTTTTATTTTTTTCGGATCATATTGTTTCGGATCAAAACCGAGTTCTTTCATTGTTTCTTTGACCATCGAGGTTGTGTCGCTTTCGTCCAAAATCGTGAAATATTTTGTTAATCCCAAAAGTCGGGCGTTTTCTTTGATGATAAAAACTCCGAGCGAATGAAAAGTGCTGACAAACGGTGTTTCTCCAATATCGAGGTTAAACCTCGATATTGCGATTTGGGAAATAATCCGCTCGCGCATTTCCTTGGCGGCTTTATTGGTGAAAGTTACCGCCAAAATTTTCTCCGGCGGCACGCCATTTTTGATCAAGTTCGCGATTCGATGGGTGATGGTTTTGGTCTTGCCCGCGCCGGCGCCCGCCACAATCAAAATGGCCCCGCTCATATGCAAAGCCGCTTCTTTTTGTTCTTTATTTAGCCCAGCCAAATGTTCTTGCATAGTTCAATACTAACACAACCCTCTAAATCTCCCTTATCAGGGGGACTTTAAATGCAAGGAATTTTTCCTCCCCTGACAAGGGGCAGATTTGGGGAAGGGAACCAAATCTGAGGAGGGGTTGCATTTCTAGTTCACTTTCACTTCTTCCAACTTTCCGAGCCACGCCGCTTTTTGCGTAGCGCGTTCGAGATAGTGCTCGACAGTTTCGGACTTTCTGATAACTCCGCCTTCCGGTTTCAACTTGGTTATTTCTTTTAGCCGGCGCAAATATTTTTGGAGCAGATCGTTTTCATCCGGCTTTTTCTTTTTCAAAAGTTTGCCTGCTTTCGAATTTTTTATTTCTTTCCAAGCGTCTAAACCGCGCGCATTCTTCCGAAAAATTTCGTCAATATTCCGCAAATGGTTTTCGCAAGCTTTAACCAGCACATCTCCCGTAAGATTAAAATAATTTTTCAAAAATTCAGGATGCGCTTCCAGCATTATGCGCTCACTTTCGCTGATTGGATTTTTTTGGTCTGCGGACATTCCAAAAGTATAACACATTTTTAAATTCCCACCTCTTTGAATTCTCCCGCCAACTCCGCCCGCAGAGATTCCGCTTCTTCCATAATTATATTTTCAAAATCCGGAACTTTTTCGCCCAAGAATTTAAAAATCACTTCTCCGCCTTCTTTTGAATCCACAATTTTTTCGTATTCCACCAAATCTTGCTCCGAGAGGATTGGCAAAACACGAACCAAGACCGCCTGAAAAACCAATTTACCCAGCCGCTCCGCCATTTCGGCGGCTTTTTCCGGCGCCATTTTATCTAGTTCAAATAAATCCGCGATTGTTTGTTTAATTGTGCTCATAATTTTTGTTAAATTAATAATAATTTTTTATTCTATTTTCATCTCTTTTAATTCTATAAGTCTGCCGTGTTTTGTCATAAATTGCTCGGCGCGCGCCGCATATTCTTCCACCGTTTCTTTGTGTCCGAGCAGACTGCTGTGAGGTTTGAGATGAGTTAGGTCTGTCAATTTATGAAGATAAACCGCCAAAAGATTTCCCGAATCGTTGTCTTTTAATAATTCGGTCGCTCTCAAATCTTTCATGTCTTTCCAGGCTTCCATTTTGTAATTATTGCCCTGAAAAATATGGAAAATTTTATCATCATGAACTTTAAGCGTTTCCAATAATCTGTCTCCCGTCAAATGGAAAGGATTATGCAGAAATTCCGGGTGACTATTCAAAATTAAATTATCTCTCTCTGAAAGTCCCGGAAAAAAATGCTGGAAATGTCCTGCGTCTGGACCCATTGTTCCTCCTGGACCGCCCGCATTCATTCCTAATCCATACAATGGTCCTTGTCCCTGAGCGCTATTTGGAATTCCCACAGTTTTCGTTTCTCCCGGACCGC
>JBAPNK010000019.1:0-2480 GCA_049279095.1 Minisyncoccia bacterium | reverse complement strand
TTTCTTCCTTGATTATTTGAAAAGATTTATTTTTCTGATATTCAATTTTATCATGCTGGCGTTCTATTTGGATACAAAAAACTTCTTCGAAAGCGAATCTTTTGCGAGCTGACTCCGCGTCATTTTTATTTTTTGGTTTGTGGATCCAAATAAGAGCGGTTTTTAATGTAGGTAGATGGTATGTTTTCAAAATATCTTTCGGGATGTAGTCTTCTATGTTATCCAGCGTGTGTTCTTTGATTATTTTTTCAATAGCATGATAAAACCACTTGGAGGTGACACCTTTTGTTTCTGCGTAAATCGGATAGCAAAATCCAACATCCCCCAGCCCTTCTTTATCAGGGGAGGCGAAAAGACTTTTATGCATGTCGATGGGCATATCAAGCATTTTTTCAAACTCCGGATTGGCCAGGTAAATGTCATTTTTTCCCCCGCCTGCTCCCGAACCATCGTGAGGGCGGGAAGGTTGAGTAACTTTTCCGGTTAATTTCACATTTTCACCATTATGAATCATTTTGGCGAGATAGGCTTGGTTGAACCAAGTTATTTTTATTTTTCCCGACAAATCTTCAATCTCGCCTTCGGCCATCGGTATTTTTGAATGAAAAGACTTTTTGGTTTTTAGTTTTGAAACTTTGCCGTAGACAGTTGCCATATCTCCTGGTACTAAATCTGAAATTTTTTTTACTTCACTGATGTTGCCGTAACGGACAGGGAAATGAAAGAGCAAATCCGCCACTGAAAAAAGACTAAGCTTGCGTAAGGCTTTTTTTTGATTTTCATCTAGGCGAAACCTTGCTTCCAGTTTATCATGCAGTTCCATTCATGAATTATATATATTATTGTTAAATTATGCTATAATTGATGTATGGATACAGCATCACAATCACAAGTTTTCTTTTTTATATCATCAATTGGTTTTGTTTTTTTGTGGCTTCTGGTCGCTATCTTTTTATTCTATCTCATCCGCGCCATGAATACGTTTAGTCGGATTATGGACAAGGTAGAAAAAGATATGAATAACATCAGCGACACGACGAAAGATTTATTTGAAGACATGCGAAACAGTTTAATATTTAATTTTCTTTTTGGAAAAAAGAAAAGATCAAAAAAGAGTTAGAGATTATTATTTTAATATATAAATATATGGCAACAAAAAATAAAAAAATGAATTTGGGTAAGAAGATGGTTATCGGCGCAGGAATGGCGGCTTTGGCAGAAGGGGCGTACTATTTATTAGGTCCCAATAGCAAGAAACATCAAAAGAAGACCAAAGTTTTAATGGATAAAGTTAAAAAAGAAGTAAAAATCGGTATAGAAAAAGGTAAAAAATTGGAAGAAGAATGGAAAAATGTTTCTAAAAAGGCAACTAAAAAACCTATTTCAAAAAAGAAAAGATAGTTATCCCAAACTTTTTCGTAAAATTCCAGTTTCGGCTATTAGTTTTTTCACTTTTTTAGGATTATTTTTGGAAGCCAGCAATTCACTGGTCAATTTGGAGTGCATTAATTCTTCTATATTTTCCGGTCCGAATTTTAACTTAAATATATTTTCTGCTTTTTTTATGTCGTTTTCAATTTTTTGCCAAATGTTATTTTTGTTTTTAGATTTTTGGGATAATTTATTTAAATTTTTCCAGTTTAAAAAATGTCCGGCTTGTGTAAAGTTGTTGATGTGATTTTTGTAATATTTATCAAACAAAACAAAATCATTCGTTTTTAATTTACTCAGACCGCTGATGCCCAAAAATTCCGGTGGAATTCCGAGTGAATAAAAAGAACCGGTAAAAGTGATCGCTCTCGGTAAAGTCATTTTTTTCATTTTTCGTCCATAAGAAAGCAGTCCGATGTGCAGATGCCGTTCTCTGCGGCGTGGAAAAGAATCAAAAATAAATTTTAGATTGGGAACAATTTTGCTGAAACAAGATTGATATTCTTTTTCGAAAATATCTATAATCTCAATTAATTTTTTTCTATCTATTTTGGAAATAGCTTCTGATTTAGTATTTGGTTTGTGATGATAATATTCTATCGCTTTTTTCACCAAGAAAAATGGATAATCATATCGAAAAGCTGATTGAATCGTGATTGTTTTTACTCCAGAATATTCTGAACAGAAATTTTTGATTGTTTTTGGATCAAGTCCGCCGCGAAAAGGCAGGGAACCCGCCCCCAAAATAGGGAAAATTTTAATTCCAGTTTCCTTTTCTAATTCTCGTAAGTCCGAAAGAATAATTTTATTGGCTAGAACAGTGGGAACAATACCGGAAATTACCGCCGGATCGCTGCGCGCGATAAAAATGCGCAAATAGGAAGGATTAAAATTAAAAGTTTCTTTATGCAGTTTTAAATATTCTTTTAAGATTTTTTTCGCATTTATTTGAGTGTCGACGCCTTCAAATAATGGAATAATACGAATATATTCTGTATTTTTTTGAAACTTACTAAACATCTTGGATTTCAGTCGGGCCAACTCTCGGA
>JBAPNK010000018.1:0-7473 GCA_049279095.1 Minisyncoccia bacterium | reverse complement strand
CTTGCGTGAAATCGCCGCATTGACCTGCGCCATTTATATTTTTGTCGCGCCGTTTATTCTCTACGAAATGGTGTCTTTTTCTATGGTCACTTTGCCGGCGAATATTTTGATTATGCCTTTTTTCCCGCTCTCGATAATTTTCGGTTTTCTGACTATTTTTACCGGTCTAATTTCCAATGTTTTGGCAATTCCGTTTGCCTATCTTTCATATTTCTTGTTGCATTATGAACTTTGGGTGATTAATTTTTTCGCCAATTTATCATTTGCCTCTTTCAACTTTCCGAATTTTCCGTTATTCCTAACTATTTTAATTTACACTTATTTTACTTATCTGCTTTTTGGCAGAAGTATAAAAAATTTCTTCCTCGCCTCGCCGGAGCTTTAGCGTAGGCAGGTTATTGAGCGTCCAAAAAATTCTGTTCTATCGCGTCCCAATTCAGGTTCGCGAAAAAATCTTCAATGTATTGCTTCTTGCCGGAGGGCTGATAGTCGGCGACATACGAATGCTCCCACATATCCAGCGCCAGGATCATGTCGCACCCGCTCAACTGTCCCAAATGCTGTTCGTCCACCCATGAAGCGAGAAGTCTTTTGTCTTTTTTGTCGTACCACAATACCGCCCAGCCGACTCCCCGCGTCATCGCGATATTTTTAAATCCCGTCACAAATATTTCCACAGAGCCGCAAGTTTCAACGAGCATTTTTCTGAGTTCACTTTTTTCCGTCATTGGTTTTGCGCCACCAGAGAGCGAAGCAAAGTAAACTTCATGGTTTCTCATGCCATTATATTCAAAACTAAAACGGCGGAAAAGCTCGCCGAGCAAATACATATTTTTTTCCGAATCCTGCGAAAATTCGCTGATTTTTTCCACGACCGCGTTGGCGTTTTTTACATAGCCCGAGTACAGCTTCAAATGCTCTTCGATATTTTTGGCGGAAATGCCTTTGAGTTGAACGATACCTGCCTCGCCGGTAGGCAGGTTAAATTTTTGTTCTTCAAATTTTTGCATGGTTTTTTAAGTTACTGATAATTTTATTATTATAACATATTGTGCTAAGATTATCGTATGCGTGATAAACTTGTGGAAAAACTTATTAAAGGAGAAGAAAAAAGACAAAGAGAAGGTTTGGAGTTAATTCCATCCGAAAATTATGTTTCTCGGGATGTTTTGGAAGCCAACGGCTCAGTTTTTACCAACAAATATTCCGAAGGTTATCCGGGCAGGCGATATTATGGCGGACAGGAATTCACGGATCAGATAGAAAGGCTGGCCATAGAACGAGTGTGTAAATTATTCAAGTGCAAGTTTGCCAATGTGCAGCCGCATGCAGGTGCTCCGGCAAATATAGCTACTTATTTTGCTCTGATGGAACCGGGAGACACTATTATGGGAATGGATTTGTCTCATGGCGGACATCTTACTCATGGTCATCCTGTTACCTATATAACTAAGATTTTTAAATTCATCCGTTACAAGATGAAGAATATTGAAACAGGAGAAATTGACTATGATGAAATGCTTGAAACTGCCAAAAGAGAGAAACCTAAAGTAATCATGACCGGGTTTTCTGCTTATACCAGAGAGCTTGATTATGCTAAATTTTCAGCTATTGCAAAAGAAGTTGGCGCTATTTGTATTATGGATGCAGCCCACATTGCTGGACTAATCGCAGGAGGAGCTGCTAAGAATCCTTTTGATTATGGTTTTGATATTATACTGACAACTACCCACAAGACACTACGTGGTCCTCGCGGAGGAATGATTTTAATTCGTGAAAGCGAAGAACTTGCAAAAAAAATTAATAAATCTGTTTTCCCCGGATTTCAAGGTGGTCCGATAATGAATACCATTGCAGCTAAAGCTGTTTGTTTTGGTGAAGCATCTACTCCGGCATTTAAAAAATATGCAAAACAAATTATCAAAAATGCTCGTGCCATGGCTAAAGTATTTTTAGATAACAAAGTACGTCTTATTGGAGGAGGTACAGATAACCATTGTGTTCTAGCGGATGTCTATGGTTCTTTGGGTGTAACTGGGCAGGAAGCAGAAACAGTATTAGACGAAGTTGGCATAACACTCAATAAAAACATGATTGCTGATGACCCGAGAAAGCCGATGGATCCTTCCGGTATTCGTTTTGGCACGCCAGCTATCACCACTCGTGGGTTTAAAGAGAAAGAGTGCAAGCGCGTGGCCGAGCTGATGATTTTGACTCTCAAAAACAAAGACGATAAAAAGATAAAAGAAAAAATTCACAAAGAAATCAAAGTGCTGGCGAAAAAGTTTCCGATACCGAAAAAGTTTGTGTAAAAATTTATAAATTAAAAAAATAATTTATGTTAAAAGGAAAAAATATTTTAATCACTGGTTCATCTTCGGGCATCGGCGCGGCGACGGCGAGATTGGCGAAATCATATGGCGCGAATGTCATTGTGCATGGGAAAGAAGATTCTCCCAAACTTGACGCGATTGCGAAAGAACTTGATGCGGAAAAAATAATTTGCGATATTACAAACAAAGAAGAAGTGTTTCGAGAAATTAGCAAACTTTTAGAAAAGAAAATCCAAGTTCATTGCTTGGCAAATGTTGCGGGCGCGGCCAATCCGAAACCTTTTTTGGAAACAACCGACGAAGATTGGTTTTTTGCTTACAAAACAAATGTTTTAGGAACTGTGTATATGTGTCAGGCAGTAATTCCGTCTATGCAATCATATAAATATGGGCGAATTGTGAATATCGGTTCGATTCGAGCTCGTCCCCAAGGCGCGTTGGCCGGCAATTTGCCCTACGCCGCTTCGAAGGCGGCGATCTTAAACATTACCGCGGCGCTTGCGAGGGAATACGCTAAAGACGGCATAGCCGTAAATTCTATTTCTCCCGGCGGAGTAGATACAGACCTTGCCAAAAACTGGAATGCAGAAACTAGAAAGAGAAACACTGATGTTCTGCTCGGCCGCATAGCCGAGCCGAAAGAAATTGCCGAAGCGATTTGTTTTTTCTTAAGCGATAAAGCCAGCTACGCCACCGGGCAGGATTTTCTTATTGATGGAGGTTATGTAATTGGAAAATAAAATGGCAAAAGGCAAATTAATTGTGATCGACGGTACAGATGGGTCTGGAAAGGCCACGCAAGTCGCTCTTTTGGAAAAAAGGCTCAAGAAAGATGGCAAAACTGTGAAAATCGTTGATTTTCCGGAATATTATAAAAATTTTTTTGGAGCTTTTATCGGGCACTGTTTGTCCGAACAGTATTATAATTTTCTAAATGTCCATCCGAAAATCGCTTCGGTGGCTTACGCGGCGGACAGATGGGAATCGAGCGGGTTGATGAGAGCTTGGCTCAAAAAAGGATACATCGTGATTGCTAACAGATATGTTTCCGCGAATCAGATTCATCAAGGCGGAAAAATAAAAAACGCCAAAAAGAGAAATGATTTTATCAAATGGCTGGATCAAATGGAATATGAAGTTTTTAAAATTCCTCGACCGGATATTACTTTGTATTTGGATCTGCCGACAAAAATTAGCTTGCAACTTTTGAAAGAGCGAGATAGCAGCAAGATGAAGCGCGCTTATTTGAAAAAGAAAAAAGATGTGCACGAAAAAGATGTGGATTTTTTAAAGAATTCTCGCAAAAGCGCGTTGTGGCTGGCGAAGACGCAGAAAAATTGGATTAAAATTGATTGTACTAAAAATGGAACGATTGACATCCGGAAAAATATTCACGAAAAAATTTATGAGCAAGTTAAAAAAATTTTGAAGTACAAACAATGAAAATAAAAGTTAAAAAATTAAAAGAGAACGCCAAATTGCAGAAGTATCATCATCCCGGGGATGTGGGGATGGATATGTATGCAATGGAAACGGTGACGGTTAAGCCCGGCGAGCATTATCGTTTTTGGCATGGTTTTGCTTTGGAATTTCCGGAAGGCTACGGCGCGATTATTATGGACAAAGGCAGTATTTCCAAAGCGGGCTTGCACCATATGGGCGGAGTTTTTGATGCCGGATATCGGGGAGAATACAATACTTTGCTGGTAAATTTATCCGATAAACCTTATACTTTTGAAGAAGGCGACAAGGTCGCGCAGTTGGTTATTATGCCGGTTTTAATTCCGGAATTGGAAGAAGTTGAAGAATTAAGCGAGTCCGCGCGCGGGGAGGGAATGTTTGGAAGTACGGGGAAGAAGTAGGTTTTAGGGGCTAGGTTCTAGTTTCTAGAAAAATCACATGCAAGAAAAAATTACACACATAATTAAAGAAGCCTTGAGAAATCTTCAAATTGAAGAAGTTGATTTTATAGTGGAGCATCCGGAAGATTTGAAAAATGGAGATTACTCGACGAACATTGCGATGATTTGCGCGAAAAAATTAAAAATTAATCCCAAAGATCTTGCCGAAAAAATAAAATTGGAAATTGAAAAAAATTTGCCGCAGAAAATTGAAAAAGCGGAAGTCGTCGGCGGTTTTATAAATTTTTATTTGTCGAGAAAATTCTTTGCGGATGAAGTTGAAAAGATTTTAAACGAAGGGGAAAATGTCGGGAAAAATAATTCTCTCGAAGGCAAAAAAATAATGGTGGAATACACCGACCCGAATCCTTTCAAGCCTTTTCATATCGGGCACTTAATGAGTAATGCTATTGGCGAATCTATTTCTCGTTTAGTGGAGCATTCTGGCGCGGATGTAAAACGGGCAAATTATCAAGGAGACATTGGGTTGCATGTGGCAAAGGCTATTTATGGTTTGCTTAATAATGAAAACTTACAAAGTAAAGTTGGCGATCACAATTTACAAGCATCAAATATCGGCAAGGCCTATGTTTTGGGCGCAAACGCTTATGAAACTGACGAAAAAATAAAAAAAGAAATCGATGAAATAAACAAAAAAATTTATGCAAGAAGCGATCAGAAAATAAATGCGATTTATGATTGGGGCTTTGATGTGACGATGGAAGCTTTTGAAGATTTGTATAAAATGCTTGGCACCAAGTTTGATTTTTATTTTCTCGAGAGCGCGATGGCTGACATCGGCAGAGAAATTGTGGAGAATAATATGGGCAAGGCCATAGGTCCTGAGCATGGCCGAGGGATTTTTGAGAAATCCGACGGCGCAATTGTTTTCAAAGCCGAAAAATACAACAAAGAAGGTCAGCCGAAATTTCATACCAGAGTTTTTATTAGTTCGCTTGGTTTGCCGATGTATGAGACCAAAGAACTCGGATTAACTTCGGAAAAGTTCAAAACCGAGCCGGAGATGGATTTGTCTATCGTAGTCACCGCTACTGAACAAATGGATTATATGCGCGTCGTCGCGAAAGCCATTTCGCTTATTCATCCGGAATTTGAAAACAGAATGTTGCATATTACCCACGGAATGATGCGCTTAGCTTCCGGCAAGATGGGTTCCCGTAAAGGAAACGCAATTACTGGAGAATCTTTATTGAATGATGCGCGTGACGCTATTTTGGAAAAAATGACGGATCGGGAATTTGACAATGTTGAGCGGGAAAAGATTGCCTCTGATGTTGGCGTGTCAGCGATAAAATATTCTATCTTAAAACAGGGAATTGGCGGAGATATTATTTATGATTTTGAAAAATCAATTTCCCTCGAAGGCGACTCTGGACCGTATCTGCAATATTCTTACGCGCGGGCAAATTCAATTTTATCCAAGGCGGAAAAAGAAAACATTTTGCCGGACTTTGATGTTTTACCGGATGAGATTTTTGAAGTGGAAAAAATGTTGTACAAATTTCCAGAAATTGTTTTGCGTAGCGCCAAAGAATACGAGCCGCATTATATCGCCAATTATCTGATAGAAGTTGCGCGTTCGTTCAATAGTTTCTACGGCAATAATCTGATTGTCAAAAAAGATGACCCGATCTCTTCCTATAAAGTTGCCCTGACTTTTGCGTTTTCTTTTGTAATGAAAAATGGTCTGCATCTCCTCGGCATTCAAGCGCCAGAGAAAATGTAGTAGAATAAATTTATGACCCAAGAGCAAGCGTTAAATATTTTAAAAACCGGCGCGAATGTTTTTCTGACCGGCGAACCGGGAGCCGGGAAAACTCACACTGTCAATAATTTTGTCGGCTATTTGCGAAGTTGCGATGTCGAGCCGGCTATCACCGCTTCGACGGGTATTGCCGCGACGCACATCGGCGGGATGACTATCCATTCCTGGAGTGGCATCGGGATTAAGACAAAATTGGATAAATATGATTTGGATAAAATTGCTTCAAGTGAATATATCGTCAAGCGCGTGAATCGAACGAAAGTTTTGATTATTGACGAGATTTCCATGCTCTCGGCCAATATGCTCAATATGCTCGACTTGGTCTGCCGAGAAATAAAACAAAACGGCGAGCCGTTTGGAGGCATTCAAATTATTCTGGTTGGTGATTTTTTTCAGTTGCCACCGATTGTGAAAAATGATTATGAAAAAGAAAATAAGCAAATTTCACTAACTGCGGAAGTCCGACTTCCGCGAATTTTCGCCTATGATTCGGGAGCCTGGCAACGGGCGCGTTTAGTCGCTTGCTATTTGACTGAACAGCATCGGCAAGATGATAATAACTTTTTATCTTTGCTTTCCGGAATAAGGGCTAATAATTTTTCGCAAGAACATTTGAAACATCTGAATAAGAGACAGATGGATTACAATGATATGCCCGAGGAAACGGAAAAGATTACCAAACTTTTTTCGCACAATGTGGATGTCGACAGAGTGAACAACAATGAACTGGCAAAACTGAAAGGTGAAACAAAAAATTTCCGAATGACGGAGAGCGGAAATGAAAAATTGGTTGAGGTTATGAAAAAGGGTTGTCTGTCGCCGGAGAAATTGGAATTGAAAATCGACGCTGTAGTGATGTGCACCAAAAACAATCAGAAAGAACACTTTGTGAACGGCACGCTCGGAGTTGTAATCGGTTTTGACGAATTCAGCGGGTATCCGATTATTAAAAATCGCAATGGCATGAATATTACCATTGCGCCTATGGATTGGACTGTCGAAGAAAACGGAAAAATTCGCGCGCAAATCACGCAGGTGCCACTGCGGCTCGCTTGGGCGATGACGGTGCACAAGAGCCAGGGGATGAGTCTGGATGCGGCAGTGATGGATCTTTCGCAAGTTTTTGAATACGGGCAGGGATATGTGGCGCTCTCGCGCGTTCGTCGGCTCTCGGGATTATATTTGCTCGGCATTAACGAGCAGGCGCTCAAAGTGCATCCGGAAATTTTAGAAAAAGATATTGAGTTTAAAAATAAATCAATAGAGGCGGAAAAAGTTTTCGGAAAAATTCCCAAAAATGATTTAGAAAAAATGCATGATAATTTTGTATTTGCTTGCGGAGGCAAACCCGTAAGGCAAGACCTTACGGGTTTGCAGGAGGGCGCGCCGATTACGGCGCGCCCCCGCAAAACTCTGACCGAAATCCGAGAAAAGCATCCCAATGCGTATCGTC